>JAYEPK010000154.1:0-1070 GCA_034723935.1 Thermoplasmatota archaeon | reverse complement strand
CGGATATAATTGAGGATAGCCTCTTTACTGATTGCGGATACGGTTTCCCCGGTCCCTAAAATAGATCGCCCGATCGGGTGCTCGGCCCAGAAAAGACTATTGAATAGCATATGGAGATTTTCATCAGGAGAATCTTCCGTCATGTTAATCTCCTGAAAGATTACCTCCCTTTCACGTTCCATATCGACGGGGTCGAAGGTCGGATTCAGGAAGATATCAGAGAGGATTTCGGCCAGGAGACCAAAGTGTTTGGCTAAGACCCTCCCATGAAAGCAGGTGGTCTCTTTTCCAGTAAATGCATTTGACAGTCCACCTATAGCGTCGAGATCCTTGGCTATCTCGATGCCACTCCGGTTCGGGGTCCCTTTGAAACTCATATGTTCGAAAAAGTGGGAGACCCCGTTTTCCGAACTCATCTCATCGCGTGACCCTATATTAATCCATATACCCAAAGAAACGGATCGGAGATGCTCTAACCGCTCGGAAATAATCTTGACGCCGTTCTTCAGTGTTGTCTTATGATACATTATCCAGGCTTTCTCCGAGAGCGGCCTTGCGTGAGAGACGAATTCTTCCATCGTTCCCTACCTCCAGGACCTTTACCAGGACTTCATCACCTTCATTGAGTACATCCGTGACCTTATTGACCCTTTCATTGGCCAACTGGGATATATGGACCAGGCCGTCCGTGCCGGGGAAAATCTCTACAAAGGCGCCGAAATCCATTATCTTGACCACTTTCCCCATGTAGAGTTTGTCGACCTCTGCCTCCTGGACAATCTCTCTGATCATCTTCAGGGCAGAGTCAGAGCACTCTCTGTCAGGAGAGGAAACCGTGACAATTCCCTCATCATCCACATCAATTCTGGCGCCGGAGGTATTGGAGATCTCCCTTATAGTCTTGCCCCCGGGGCCGATGAGGACCCTGACCTTTTCAGCATTAATCTTGATCGAGGTAATAATCGGGGCGTATTCCGACACATCAGTTCGCGGCTGGGAAATGGCCTTTTCCATCTCATCTAATATAAAAAGGCGGCCATCTCTCGCCTGTTCAAGGGCCTGTTCCATTA
>JAYEPK010000153.1:0-1070 GCA_034723935.1 Thermoplasmatota archaeon | reverse complement strand
CGTCAGGAGGGCTCTTGAAGAGCCACTGCGCCAGATCGTTGAGAACGCCGGTCTTGAGGGATCCGTGGTTGTGAAGGCGATCAGTGACGGAAAAGGTGATTATGGATACAATGCACACACTGAGAAGTTCGAAAACCTGCTTGCAGCCGGAGTGATCGATCCTACCAAAGTGGCCCGCATTGCCCTGGAAAATGCCGCTTCCATTTCTGGTATGTTCCTCACTACCGAATGTGCCATCGTTGACATTCCCGAACCAGAGCCTCCAATGCCTGCCGGCGGACCCGGTGGTGGAATGGGCGGCATGATGTAGTCTAAATTACATCAATATAACTCAAGAGGTTGTTCTTTCGGGAGCGACCTCTTTTTATTACACATATTAAAGGAAATTCTTAATGCTTGAGAGCTCCTGACCAATCTCCTGGATTCCTGAAAGTATTCTATGGTTTGTGTGATAGATGAATTTGTACCCGTACATTTATCCCGGAGATTCCCTATCTTTGTGCTCGAAAAATCGGGATCATGCCTATGGACCAGCTACGTAATTTCTGCATTATTGCCCACATCGATCACGGGAAAAGCACCCTGGCCGACCGATTATTGATCAAGACCAACACCCTGAATGAACGGGATTTTAAGGACCAGGTGCTTGATGATATGGAGCTGGAGCGTGAACGCGGAATTACCATCAAGAGTCATGCGATCCAGATGGTTCATGAATTTGAAGGCAAGAGCTATACCCTGAACCTGATCGATACACCGGGCCATGTGGATTTTTCTTACGAGGTGAGTAGATCCATTGCTGCCTGTGAAGGCGCTTTGCTTATCGTCGATGCAACCCAGGGGATCCAGGCACAGACCATCTCAAATCTTTATAAGGCCATCGAGCAGGACCTGGAAATCATCCCGGTGCTGAATAAGATGGATATGGAGAGTGCCATGCCCGAGGATGTGAAGGACCAGATCGTCGATCTGATCGGTTGTGAACGTGAAGAGATCATAGAGGCCAGCGGCAAGACCGGTCTGGGCGCCGATGAGATCCTTGAAGCGATCATCCAGCGTATCCCGGCTCC
>JAYEPK010000152.1:0-5117 GCA_034723935.1 Thermoplasmatota archaeon | reverse complement strand
GGTATTCGGTTTTGGACGTATGACGGGCTCGATAAACATTGAAGAAGAATCTGGTCTCATGACCGTCACAGACGGCGGTGCAGTACCTTTCACCTACGGTCAGGGAAGGGGAACAATTGTCTACAGATCGAACAATCTCTATGTCGAGGATCAGGATATCATCCTTGAAGGTGGGGCCATAATCCGGGAACAGGCAGTTTCCTCTGTCCTCAAAGGACCTCCCAACCTGTTGATCGATAGGGACACCGGAACCAGTGAGATCAGGGTATATGTCCTTCTGCAGAGCATTCGGGGAACCAAGGTGGGTTATACCGGGACCGGGAGTTACATGATCTCAACATCTCTTCTCATGGAAGAGTCATCCACCTACGAGCTGGGAGGAGATACTGTCGTAATTACCATTGAGACCGAATATGATGGGGTATGGCAGTCAACCGTTGATGGCTTGATGGCAGAGGAAGGGTTACTCTCACCTGCAGATTATTCTATATCATATGATGCGGTGACCGAGATATTTTCATTGACCATAAACAGCGTGGATCATCTCTCGGTGAAGACCGCCTTCTTCAAGGTTGGCATGACCTAGGCCAGATAGAGTTCGTCATCGATCCAGATACCCTTGACGGTCTCCTTCACATCGATCTCGAACTTCTTGACCAGATCCACAGGTCTCATGGATGAAGGATGAAGGACCTGGACCTCATCACCGTTGTCCATTACAACGATCAGGTCCACCTCTACATCCTCCGGTTTCAATGCCTTCATGGACATGGCCGTCCGGAGATCGATGTTCGTTTCTCTACCGTTTTCAAGGTCCAGCACAGCAACTTTCCGCTTTACCTTCAGCACCTTGTATGGTCCCATATCACCTGATAGATAGTCACCTTTGAGAAAACCCGGAAGTCTGACGAGGTAAGTGTGTCTGTATATGTCCCTTCCGTCCTTCCTGCCGTAAAGGGAGCTTGTGGTCTTCTGATCGCCACCGTACTGATCGTGAAGTTTCAGCGACATCCCCCTTGCGAAGGAGTTCTCACCCATGTAGATGTCGTAACCACCTCTCACCTTCTCATCCCTGGATATGAAGATACTGGGGTCCTTTAAATGAGCATGATACGTTTCATCCCTTATCTTTCCAAGGAGGCTTTCGATCTGTTCAACGGACAGACCTTCAAGGCCTCTTAACTGGATTATTGCCTCGAAGTAGTTCCCTTGTTGTCTGGAACACCACGGGCAGGTCTGTGGATGGAGCCTGACCTCGCAGGAAAGTTCCTGTTCGATCACCATTCCGTGGTAGATCGTTCTTGCATTACCAGATATGTTGAAAGAGTAGTTATCATCCCGGTCCACGGACAGATCTATGCTCCTGATCGACACACCGGGTGAGCTCTCGACAGTGTTATCTGCAAGGTGAACGGCCGCATCTGCGGGGTCGTTGAAAGGATCTGTCCATGATCTCCCTTTCCGGAGACGGTTGCACATCCTGCAGACATCCCCCTGTATGACGGGGGGGATCGAGGCCGGTCTGACGGTCTCCAGCAAACACTCCTCGCAGAGATTGTCGACGAACTGTTCCCTTTTTCCACATCTCAGGCAAAGCATTGGACCCTGAAGTGGTATCACATTTAAAAATGGTGTTGCCAGAAAGCGTTCATTCCTCTTCGTCTTCGGCCGTAAACCCGATCTTCTTGTGATCGGTCAGAGATGAAGAGCTTATCAGGGAGTCCCTTTCAACGGACATGTTCTTGCTGTCCATGATCGGAAACAGGTGACAGGTCGGGCACAGGGAGCCGTCGCATAGGCCCTGCACCTTTCCACACCAGAGTTTTTCCGAAAGGGAGAAGTTCCTCTTTAATTCCAAAGGAATGTAGCTCTTCCTCAGTCTGCTCTTTTCATTCATTAATGGGCCCCCACCCGGATCTGTAAGTGGTGAAGGCATTCAAATATTTAATTCTCGCGAATGGATCATCACGTGCCTTCATCCCAGCTGGATAGATACTTCTCCTGCTCGGGCGTGAGTGTGGTTATGGTGGAGCCGTCCGCTTCGAGCTTTAGCCGGGCAATACTTTCATCAAGGTCCTCCGGAAAATCGATCACTTTCCCTGGAAGATCCTTACCTTTTTGAGCTATGTACTCCGCTCCGGAAGCCTGTATGGCAAAGGACATGTCCATTATCTCTACAGGGTGTCCCTGTCCCGAAGCAAGGTTCACCAGTCTACCTTCGGAGAGAAGATATACGGTCCGATCCTTGATCCTGTGTCCCGTGACGTATTCCCTCGCTTTGAAGGATGGGAAGCTCTGAAGGTAGCTGACATCTATCTCGTTATCGAAATGTCCCGAATTTGCGACGATGCAGCCATCTTTCAATTTATCTATGATATTGCCGGAGATGACATCCTTGCATCCGGTGGCCGTTATCACTATATCTGCCTTTTCCGCATGTTCCTCAAGGGAGCTTACCGCCATTCCGTCCATTGAAGCTTCCACTGCCTTTACGGGGTCGATCTCGGAAATGGTAATTCTTGCTCCCATCCCCTTCATTCTCATTGCGATACCTCTGCCGCACCATCCGTACCCGCAGACAACGATCTCCTTTCCTGCTATGGTAAGATTTGTGGCGTTCATTATACCGTCAAGCGTGCTCTGTCCGGTCCCGTACCTGTTATCGAAGAGGTGTTTCATTGCACAGTCGTTGACATCCATCATGGGGAATTCGAGTTTTCCTTCATTTTCGAGTGCCCTGAGCCTGATGATGCCGGTCGTTGTCTCCTCGCATCCACCGAGTATTCCCGGAAGGAGGTCACGTCTTTCTGTATGAACGAGACGGACCAGATCACCGCCGTCGTCGATCAGGATATGCGGGTCCATCTCAAGGGCCCAGTTCAATCCTTCATAGTACATTTCCCTGCTTTCACCCTTTCTTGCCCGGACCTCGAGCGATCCCGGAGAGCAGTCCTCATGTTGAAGTGCCAGGGCAACACTGTCATCGGTGGAGAGGGGATTGCATGAAGCGAGCCTCACCTCCGCACCACATCCTGCCAGTGTTTGGGCCAGAATGCCGGTCTTTGCCTCTGTGTGAAGGGCCATTGCGATCCTCTTTCCCTCGAGGGCCCCTTTTTCCTGGATCTTCTTTCCCAGTGTGGACAGAACGGGCATGTGGGACCTTGCCCACTCCAGCCTGGCAGCTCCACGTTCCTTCAGTTCATCTACATCATCGATATCCGAAAAGTCCCATTTCATTGTATCACAGTCCTGTCCTTAGCTCTTCGACCATGTCGCATTTTTCCCATGTGAACTCCGGAAGCTCCCTTCCGAAGTGCCCGTACGCAGCGGTTTGCCTATAGATCGGTCTCAAGAGATCCAGTTTCTCGATTATTGCCCCGGGACGCATATCGAAGGTCTTCGAAACGAGTTCCTCGATCTTCTCTTCCGGGACGGAATTCGTCCCGAATGTATCGACCATGATGGATACCGGGTCCGCAACGCCTATTGCATAAGCGATCTGTACCTCGGCCCTTTCTGCAAGTTCGGCTTTTACTATGTTCTTGGCGACATATCTGGCCATGTAGGAGCCTGACCTGTCCACCTTGGAGGGGTCCTTTCCCGAGAACGCTCCCCCTCCATGTGATCCCACACCGCCGTACGTATCAACAACTATCTTCCGCCCGGTAAGTCCGGTGTCCGCAGCCGGTCCCCCAAGAACGAAGGCTCCGGTCTCGTTGATATGGACCTTTGTATCTTCCCCCATCATCTCTTCGGGTATGACCGCCCTCACTACTTTCTCAAGGATATCCTCTCTTATGGTCTTATTGTCAATATCCGATCTGTGCTGTGATGCGACAACGACCGCCGAGACCGAATGTGGAGTTCCATCCGTGTAATCCACGGTTACCTGGGATTTGCCATCGGGACCGATGTAGTCGATGATGTTCTTTTTTCTGACCTCGGCAAGTCTCATGGTTATCCTGTGGGCAAGGCTGATGGGCATTGGCATGAGTTCAGGTGTATCGCAGGTGGCATATCCGAACATCAAACCCTGATCTCCCGCTCCCTGCTCGAGATGCAGACCTTTGTCAGCATCGACCCCCTGGGATATGTCCTGCGACTGCTCGTGGATCGCGGTGAGTACTGCTATCGATTCGAAATCGAATCCGAGCAGTGGATCGTCGTAACCGATCTTTTCGATGGTTCCCTTGATCACCTTTGGAACATCAACATATGTTTTCGTGGTCACTTCTCCTGCAACAAGGGCCATCCCGGTGGAGACGAGGGTTTCAAGTGCAACTCTCGAGTATCTATCTCCTTTCAGCATTTCATCCAGGACCGCATCGGAGATCTGGTCGGCCATCTTGTCCGGATGACCTTCTGTGACCGATTCGGAAGTGAACCTGTAATGTCTCTTTCTGGGCATATCCAATATAAGAGGTACAATTATTATTTATGTGTATTGAGACGAATGGTCCAGGTTGATCCTCTATCGAAAGCTCCGATACGGACATCATTGAACCTGGTCTTCGACCTCAATTCAAGAGCTTTTCTAATGCCGATCAATCGTTTCAAGATCTTCTGCTCATCCTCATTTCCCTCAAGGAAGTGCATCAGGGTGATCTTCTTTCCCTCGACCTGAAGCAACTGGACAGTGTCGAAATATCTGCCTTTTCCTCTCACAGTTCCAAAAACAGGAAGGTTCTTGCATATTGTACAATGGTCATTTATCATAATGTCCCTCAATATCTCCATCCTGCTCTCTACCCCAAGTACTGCAGCGATCCGGTTCTCTGTCCTGTCTTCGAAGGTTCTCTCATCGAGGAGTCCGTGGATTTCCACTTCGCTATGGGGCAGCATGTTTTCCATGTTCTCTCCTTGTAAAGAGCTCTTCCTGAGGCCTCTCGAGGCCCGGAAGATATACTGCGAAAGTTCCGGATGTAGTTTCGTTATGGATCTTAGCTTGGATAGGTGCACTCTGAGGATCGATCCGTTGTAATCATGTTGGAGAATCTTGATCCTTTCTTCCTTTTTCACTTTCAGATATGGAAAGAGATCCCGGTAGTTCTTTGTCCAGTAATGTATGGTGTTCCTGGGGACCTTCCTGCCATATATCTGACGGAGCATATCGCTGC
>JAYEPK010000151.1:0-1073 GCA_034723935.1 Thermoplasmatota archaeon | reverse complement strand
CTTCCTGAAGGTATCTTTCGCATATATCATAATTATACCTGCAACCAGGGAAACAATAGAAGCAAAGATATTATAAGCTCCCCAGACAAGAGCTCCAATCTGAAAAACATCCCATCTCTCGCCCATTATTCCATAGATAACAAGTCCGATGCCGAATAGAAAAGAGACAGCGGTCCCCAGGAATGTAAGTGTAACCGCTCTCCCGAACCTCTTCCCCCTCAAGGCATAGTATCCTCCAAGGCTCTGCCCTCCTACGGCAAGGGCAAAGATGAAGGCAAGTATGGTCGCAATTACGGCAATGATCAATCCGACTACTACGAGAACGAGAATAAGAACTATACAGATCACTGCAAAGGGGTTATCTCCACCATCTCCGGTATAAAGTTCGTAAGCAATTATCCCGAGAAGGATCGTGATCGCAATTCCACCAAAACAGAGCAGAACGGAAACTATGAAGTTCGGAAGTCCAACGACCATAGAGGCTATCCCTGCTATCTTCCTAATGGTTGCCTTGTCCTGGTTGGTTGTACCCGTCATAATGTGACCCCCACTCCAAAGTCCCATGGTCAGTATGTTATATCCATATTATAATCATCCGCATCAACCCGGGAAGATACGTGAAATTCGAGACAGATGGAAAGTTATTCCTTGACGATCGCCATCAAGCATGCAAGCCAATCATCAGCAGCTCTTCTTGCCCCCGGGACACTTCCTGCCCTGACCTCTCCGATGACCTTCTTTCCATCTACTTCTGTCTTCACATTATCATCGTCATCCACGGAGAGCGATCTTGATACTCTCTGTGCCTGTTCCTCACTGTCGAGCTCGATCGTCAAGGATATCCTGGTCGGGTCCGTTCCCATCACTTCTTCCCCCCTAACTGCTCCCCTACCATCCTGTTGACAATATCAAGGAACTCATCCTGCTTCTCTTCCTTGAAATTTGCTCCTGCCGCAACGTCGTGTCCACCGCCTCCGCCTCCGGCGGCCTTCCCTGCCTCTCTCATGGCGGCCCCGAGGTCAAGACCTTTCCTTGTCAGCTCCCTGTCCCCCCTGGAAGAGACCTTCATCTCA
>JAYEPK010000150.1:0-1075 GCA_034723935.1 Thermoplasmatota archaeon | reverse complement strand
GCCTTGAACCAGTAAAGGAACTCATCGCTGTAGTAATAATATGTGTAATATGCTGCGCAGACGATGTCAGGGTTACCGTCTAGGTCCATGTCAGCTATCTTGACAGGGCCTGCGTATCTGTATCCCGTTTTGAACCTGTACATCGACCATGAAGCCCCATTGTTGTTGTTCCTGATGTACATCACATATCCGCGTGAATAGGATGAACATGCAATGTCAAGGTCTCCGTCACCGTCGATATCTCCGAGGTCGAGACCGTAAACGTTGGTCACATAGTAGTTGCTGTATACCGTGTGGACCGACCAATCCATTGATGTGTTGTTCGGGTTCTCGAGCCACAGTATCCTGTCGTTCCTGACATCGGACACCACGATGTCTATGTCACCATCATTGTCAATATCTCCATGTTCCATAACATAGCCCTGCATGTTGACCAGTGAAGGATCATCCATTATCTGATATTCCTCGATCTTTTTGGGAATGAACCTTCCCTGAATATCAATATCCGCAGATATTATCTCAGCATCTTCCGGGATAAGGATGCTGTTTGCGGTATTGTAACCTCCCCCACTGGGAATGTTCATCGATTTCTTGACATTACCATCCGAGAAAAATGACTGCTCTCCGAATTTACCATATCCAACATTGTCGTAGGTCCATTCCTGTTCCCCATCGACACCTATGTCAAGATAAGGGCTCTGGATCGCTTGCCCCTGATCGGAATTATAAGTGGAGATGTTCATGTATGCCGAGGATATGGGGACATCTTTTCCGACCCGGAAGTAATAGCTGGTATCCATACCTCCGCCTTCGGTCAGGTCGATCGGCCCACCTTGTACGGAGGTACCTGCATTATTGTAGAGGATCTCCGTTTTTTCACCCTCTGCTCCGTAATTAAAGAGAACGAACGATCCTGCAGATACCATTATTGCCACCATCAGGAAAGCTACTTTATCATTCATTTGAAACACCCGGATCAGCCCGCAAATTACAGGTAGTAAGTAGTGCGGGTGATCATGTGAAACTGTATTAACCTTATAAATATTTTTTAGGTTTTCGCTTTTCAAAGTATTTA
>JAYEPK010000149.1:0-1076 GCA_034723935.1 Thermoplasmatota archaeon | reverse complement strand
TCCCGGAGAAACCGATTATTCGAAGCGGTCTCGATCCCATCAGAATGACATCCCTCTCGTAAAGGGTCTCACCGAAATCCCAGGATAGATCTCCAAGGTGGCGGTGGTTCTTTTCATCCACCACCTTGTATGTTGTCTCTTTTGGGATCGTCCCGCAATTAAGGTAGAAAGCCTGTCTGGTATTCCTTCTGGGAATGTAAGTGTCCATTGTCGAGTCATACCAGAGACGGGGTGAGACCGAGTTTGGTCCCATCAATCTCTTGGTGAGGAGATCCAGCAATGATCTGAGCTCTCTGGTCTTCAGGTTCCTGAAAGGATAGGTTGATCTCGCTATGTCCCATATCTCCTTCTTGTTGCTTCCTCCGGTCTTGAGGCTAATGCCGATAATGAACTGCCCGAGGACGTCAAGAGGGTTCGCTGGAACCGTCAGTTTTTTCAATTTCCCTTTCTGGGCAGCCCTCACGACCGCCATGGATTCCAGAAGGTCCGGGCCGTTGATCGGGAAAAGGATGCCCCTGGACGAACCTTTCAGTGTGTGTCCGGACCTGCCGAACCTCTGAAGAAGCCTTCCAGCATCCTTTGGTGATGATATCTGGCAGACCAGGTCCACTAGACCGATATCGAGTCCAAGTTCCAGCGAGGTCGAGGATACTATGGCTTTGAGGCTCCCTTCTTTCAATCTTTCCTCTGCTGTCCTTCTAACATCCAATCCAAGGGAACCATGGTGGGGCATAACGGAATCATGCCCTTTCTCGATCAATTGGTATGCGGTCTTCTCTGCGGACCTCCTTGTATTGTGGAAGATCACCATTGAACCCTTTTCAGTGTTCATCAGGTTTCCGATCTCGCCAACGATCTTTTCGATGGTATCGTCCTCTCCTTCGATCGAATCGGCAAGTGTTCTGATAGTGATGTTCGTCTCCTTGGTACTTGTCTCCCTTATTATGGCCACTTTTCTGGTTCTTTGATGTTCATCCAGACCACCGAGGAACTTAGCCGCTGTCGTATCCGGTCTCACTGTCGCAGAGAGCCCTATCCTTATAGGTGTGATCGAGCAGTTCGACTCGATAGCCCGG
>JAYEPK010000148.1:0-5141 GCA_034723935.1 Thermoplasmatota archaeon | reverse complement strand
GGTATCAGGAACATGTCCGATGTCTACATTCGTGTTGTGAAGATAAACTCCATTCCATGCTTCTTCGGTATCAAGCCGGAAACTGGAATATTCGCAATAATGCCTGACCTTGAGCATGGCTATCCGAATCTGAAGATCGAACCGCTCACCTGATCTCAACGTTTTCTCTTCTTTTTTACGGAAGACCCGCAGATCGGACAGTCGTCATTCTTCTGCGCACTGTCGAAGTACCTTCCGCATCCGGAGCACCTGTAGGTCCAGGTCCAGATCTTTGTAATTGTTCTCGACCCGAGCTCCCCGGCAGGCTCGAACCTGATACTTAGGCTTTTCAGGACATTCTGGACCCTGAAGTCGTCGGTCAGAACAAGAACATCGTCAATTTCTCCGGCAAGCGCAATGATGCTAATATCCGCATCTGAAAGCTTATCAAGATCTCCCGTTCTCCTGGCAGCCTTGACCGCGTACTCTGTGGATGTGGGGTCTTTGATGCTGAGTCCCGCTGCAAGAAGGTTCTCGATGATCCTTCCCGGGGAGCCTTTTTGAACTTCGTTGCGGACAGTTGAAGTTGTGCAGATCATATCATGTCCTGAAGGCATCGAAGTGATCCTTCCTGAAAGGAAAGCAGAAGCATCCAGGACAAGTGCGACCATGGCCTTGGATGCTCCGGTTTTGATATAAATCCTTTCATTCCCTCGAGTAATAATGAGTAAATCGTTTCTCTTTTTCTTCTCTAACGACACCGGCGTTGCTGAGGAACTTTACATGGTAGAACACTACTTTCCTGCTGACGCCTATCTCCTTTGCTATCTGCGATTGTGTGATGCCCGGATCGCCCTCGATGGACTTTAGTATATTTTCCTGTATCTTTGACAACCTGACCTTGTTGTCATCATGCTTTACCCCGGCGCACCAGAAACGTCTGTTGTTGCCGTCCTGCTCCGAGATGATGAGCTGTTCCTTTTCGAGAACGTTCAGATGATGGGACATTACACCGACCTCGAGATCGACCTCTCTCTGGAGCCCCCTGAAGTGGATCGAGGGTTTTTCCAGTATTGTTTCATATATTTTCTTCCTGTTCTCCTGCTCCAGGAGATGTTCCTTCCTGATCCTTGAATATCCGAAGACAATGAGCAGAATGATGAGGACGATCGATATCGGAACGATCAGTAAGAGAATTATTGGAAGACCATTGCTGAGAGTTGTTTTATCTTCATCTTCTACGTTAGGATAAAATGAATACCCGGAATCATCCATATCATTATCGTCATCATCGTCATAGTAACGTTCCCAGGAATCACCATCCTTATCCGATCCTATGCCAATATTGAATCCCGGTGCATCGTCATCTTGTTCATATCCATCATCGTTTACGGAAGTATCACCTTCCATCAATGGACCCTCAAGTGGATCGTGGTCCTCTATCACGAGGATGAAGGAAGTATATGGAGTGATGAAAGAATATTCAAGGGCCAGATCGATGATATCCTGCTTCAGTTCATCTGTCTCTCCCTGTACCAATATCTGGTCCTGGAGTTCTCTTATCATCCTGAAGGCCCAGAGTCTGGGTATAAAATCCATATCCTCAGATGCTTTCACCTCATAGCTCTGTTCGAATACCCTCTGTCCCTCGCTTGTCTGAGCGGTAACAGTACTTACGATCCTCTCCTTGGTAGGGTCGAACCTTCCGACAACAACGGTCTCCGATCCTTCGAAAAGGGATGGAACGTAGGTAGGCAGGATCTCGAACGACCCGCCTGTATATGTGAAATACAGGTCCATGAGAAGCGGGATCGAGATGGTATCGTAGAAACCCTGCATCTTTTTCGATGCATCCGTGGTCTCCTGTATCTTCACAGCATATCCATCGTTCTCAAGGCTCAGTGCGGAGAGGAAATCGAAGTCCACATCATCTCCGAAGCCAAGGGAATAGATGGATACCCTCTGGGAATTGGAGTTCCTCACATTCTCCCGTATCATGGGTATATGGGTTACTCCTTCCGTTGGGAGTCCATCGGTAAGGAAAACGATGATCGGAAGTGCTTCACCACCTTGCGGGAACATGGACAGACCATCGAGCAGTGCCTGGTTTATGTTCGTGGACGATGTTGCCTGTATCTGGTCTATATAGTTCTCTGCGTCGTCCATATTCTGTTCGGTAGCAGGCATCAACATTGTCTCGTAAGGGGTCACATCCGATGCGAAGGTGATCAGATCAAAATCGTCTTCGGGTTTCAGCTGATGGACTATCTCTCCAAAGGCATCCTTCATCTGTTCCATCTTCCTTCCTTCCATGGACCCTGACCTGTCCAGTATGAACACGATATCCTTTGGAAGGTAGCTCCCGAGCTCATTCAGCTGGGGGGAGAAGACATGCATGAAATAGCCGCCGTTATCGTTGATATGTGTCTCAATTGTGCCGTTGATCGGCGGAGCTTTTTCGGAATATTCTATTACGATATGGTCACTTTCATCGATAGAGGTTGATGTATGAGTGAACATGATGTGGGTTGGGGAGATATCGTTCTGTATGGGCAATACGGAACCTTTGTCGGATGTGATGTCTGTTATGTTCCCCATGGTCCTGACATCGATATCGACATCCAGTGCGGAGAACGATCGAACGTTCGAGAAGGTGCCAAAGGGCAGTTCGAACCTGTAGCTTCCCATCTCCTTGATGATGAGCTGTTCATAGGTGATGGACAGTTCAACGGTACTGTTCGCATCGATGTTGAGCGTGACCGAGAACAAGGTAGGGTCAGAAGTTCCCGAGATCTTCGTTGCGGTCGATCCGTTCTCCTTTGCATCGCTGTATTCCTGCTCTGCATCTTCCTTCTCCACAACTCTTGCATAGCTTGTTACCTCATCGATGGTGAGAGACATGTTCGAGAGCATCGCATCATCGGGTACCTTTATGCTGAACTGTATCTCCCGGGACGTGCTGCCGTCATTCTCCATTTCTGCGGATACCCTGGTCACAGCATAATGGTTGCATATTATCGTGTCGATCTCGATATCTCCGTAGGCAAGCGTTGTAGCTGCATCGGCGTCTTCTGTGATAAACATCCATCCAGATGTAATGAACATCAGGGCAAAGGCAGTTAACATGATCTTTATGGACATACTATTCATCTTCACACCTGATATGACATGCAATGGTGTTTATAAGTTTAGACTGGAACGTTCTTTCAACAAATATATTAGGTTTCTGGAACAAAGACTAGACAGGTTGCCGAGGATGTCGAACGGTTTTCCTCTCTTAGGATCATTCCTCTAGTTCATCGTCGTAATAATCTGATCTGCTCCTGTTTGAGATAATCAGGAAGGCAATCACAGCTATCAGGACAGCGATGATGATGCCCAGGATCACTATCCAGATAGGGAAACCCTCGTCCTTATCACTGTCATCATCATCATCCATATCATCGTCATCCGCAGGTGTGGGTTGGGTGACCGATCCGGTATGCTCCCCTCCGGTCCTGTCCTCTCCACCTTCGGTATCACTGAAATGATAGGAGTAATCAACTCCCTCCTCGAAATCGCTCCCTGGGATCTCGACAGAATACTCTCCGGGGGATGTTTCCTCCAGCTTGAAGGAACCTACTCCGTCGATGACGATGTAGACATCCTGTCCTTCTTCTCCCGAAACAGTGACCGTCCAGTTCCCGGTTTCAGGATCGATGCTCACTTCGGAGTCGTCTATGTTCCATTCCTCATCGGGGATCTCCCTTTCGATCACCGTAACGTTTAGCTGGAATGATGTGGACAGATCCCCGTCCGATATAGTTACGGCAATCATCTCCGTCATGTTCTCTGTATTTGCCGGGTAATTGACAGTAACTATACCATCTGAATATGCGGCGTGATCGCTGTCAAAGGTTATGATCAATTCGCCTGCTTCATTGTCCACATCATTGAAGAGTCCATTTATGTCAATTGCCTTATCTTCTCCTGCATTTACGGTAATGTCCATAACTGCATCCCCGGACCATACCGGTGCATCGTTCACCGGAGTAACATTCACGACGAGAACTGTTTCCCTGACATGCTCCCCGTCTGTGACCATGAAGGTGATGTTCTGCAGACCGAACCAGTCGTTGTCCGGTGTTATTGTCACGTTAAGGGGCGCAGTCCACTCGATCGTGAAATTGTCAGCTGTTCCATTGCTCCATGAAAGATCGATGCTGTCAATGTCAACGGCATATCCGGAGAGGTTGATCCAGCCGCTCGTGTCCTCAGAGATGTTCATCATCGGGAGGGGTAGTGTTATCGGTGGGTCGTTAACAGGCAGGATATGGACATCTAAGGTGTGATGCACCTCTGCATCGAAGGTATCCACTGCTTTAAGATGTACATCTCCATCCCCGAAGAGGTCCGATCCGGTATTCTCCAGTGAAAGTATGTTGCCATCAATGGAAGCTGCGATGTTCGAACCGGATACGCTCACGATCTCGAAGGAAAGTGCATCCCTGTCCTGGAACCAGTCCGAAATGTCCTCTGACCAGGTCGTATCCTCATCGAAGGATACCTCGTCCGGTGCTGATGGAGTTGTCGTAGGTCCGTGGTTGAAGATGAACTCTGAGATCTGGAAAGAGAGCATCGTGGGATTGTCCGTCTCAGTATTTTCACTATCCTGTACCCTTACCGTGTAATCCTTGACATCATGGTTTCCCGAGAAATTGGACCACCAACCGAGGAGAGCATCAATTCTCTGTCCACCGTCGATGGTGTCGTTGTAGACCTCTCCGAAGACAGGCGACCTGACAGACAACAGAGATGGCTGTGGCTCCCCCATTTCATCCCATACATTCACCTGAAGGGGCCATGTCCAGTTTGCATAGCATCCTTCATGCATTATCCTGCTGTTTTCCTCCTCCCCGGTACAGTTATCGAAGAGAACATGGTTTTGGGTATCATGGCTCAAATAAAGGGTCACAGGCGTGTTCAGAAGATTTGTATTTGTCACCCTGGATCCGTCAGTATCCGTTCCTCTGATACATTCCAGAGTTGCACTAATATGCGAGTCGCGAACGATAAATTCATTCCCCCATGCAAGGATGCCGTAATCGACCTGATAGATGTTCAGATCGCTCGCAACGATCTCCCCGCTCATGTCATAGATACCCACAGAGCATTGTCTTATG
>JAYEPK010000147.1:0-5152 GCA_034723935.1 Thermoplasmatota archaeon | reverse complement strand
GGGACATTGACATATTGGTTGAGGAGATCCGTGATCTCGGACCTTGTGATGTTCGGCATCTCCGATGCCAACAGGAGAGGACGTGTCTTGGCCTGTTTTAGCCAGAGGGTGATGAGATCCAATATCTCCCTGGGTCCAAGTTTCTCCTTGGCAATATCATAGATGGATTCCACGACCCTGTCAAGTGCCTCAATGTCGCTCTTGGGGTTTGGAATGTTTATTCCGTACCATTCAGAATCCCTGGAATCTACCGGGCGCAACACTGCCATGATTTTTTCAAATGAGATATCCTTGTAATGTGAGAGGTAGTAGATCATCTTCCTCGTGATCATGAACAATGTTGAGGGATCGGTCTTCAGAAGGACCTTGAGAATTATCTTCCATTCCTCTTCGGTCTTTACCACTCCATCACCATTTTCTCCCCTGGAACTTCTTTTGGAAATTCCCTTGATCATCTCCTGGTATCTCTTGAGCTCCATGTCGGTGTGCGTTCCTTCAAGGTACTTGCTCAATCTCTGTCCTATCTCATCGAGCAACTTCTTTTCTTCTTTGAGGAAAGGTCCATGGTCTTTTTTCTCCCTCTCCGTCATGAGGAAAATTTCGATTAGTCCAACAACGGATCCATTTACGATTATTCTGGTCGAGAAGAACCAGGAGGTGGATATGAACTTCTTAGTCCTGAACAGATAAGAATTGTATTTGATCCTTGCGCATGTTACTTCTGGATGCTGGAAAGCTTCCGGGAGAATGTTGACTATCTTCTGTAGTATCTCAGATGAGGGGGCCGTGCTTTCTGACAGAATATCTGAAACCCTGTAAAGGCAGTCCAGCTCCTTCACCCTCTCCTTCAGGTCAAGATTGGTCTTGTTCTCTCTTTTTGGTTTTTTTCTCCCGTTTTTCATTTGGCATCCCGGACCTTTTTTTTCATGTCAGATATAGAAATGGTGCCTTCACCTCTGGTTCCATCGATTCTCGAGATCATGGGTGATCTGAATTCAACATGTGTCAGATGAACGGTCCTTTCGGCTATTCCGGCACGATCAATATGTTCCCGGTCGATGAGTTCGGTCTCTTTTGGGGAGATCGTGAAATAGCTTCTCTTCAGTGAACTCAGGTTCTGAAAGAAATGGGATCCCTGCGATGGATCTATTATCCTCCCGCTCATCGGTGTTTCTACGATGGTCCGGGCTCCGGAAATGTCTGACCAGTTCAGTGGTATGCCCAGCCATGGATCAGAAGAACCCCACCTTCCTGGCCCTACAAGTATGTATGGTCTTTTTAGCTCAAGGAGCTTTCTGTTCATCTCGGATACTTCCTTTGCTACCTCAAGAAAAACGCTCTGGTCGATCCCGGGATCAGTTACATAGACCAGATCCCTGCAGCTCATATCGACACCGCTCCCCAGTACCTTCTTCGACCTGAAAAGAAGGACCTCACCTTTTTCCGGAGTGATCTCGATCTCCTCCGACCCCCAGCCGGCAACCATGGATCTTATCTGGAGGAGGTCAACGGTCATCTCTCTCTCGTCCCCATCTATGTCCACTGTGAATTCGATCTCAACGGGTCCTCCAAGTGCTTTCTCACCGCTAAGGAGCAGTTCTTTCAATACCTCTGGAAGGGGAACCGTTCTTTCCTTCAGGATCGGTGCAAAATCGACTACTTTGGGTCCATCCCTGTGTGGGCCCGGATAAATTCTACCGGAGGGTATATCCACCGTGGATGTAAGGAGGTCTGCTGTTCCCTGTTCAAGCGCCCTCTCAAGATCGAGCGTTATCAATGTCGAGGTCTCCTCCGGATGGGTCCCCGGAACCTTCGCCTTCAGATCAATCGCATAGAATTTTCTCTGTGTTGTATCAAGGAGCTCTTTCACGTCATTGAAAACGGAAATATCTGGTCGCGATGGTGAGAACTTCCAGGCTCCCATGCCTTCAACTATCGTCTTACCCAGACCAAGTGCAATATTTACCGTTCCATCCTTTCTGTTGCATCCCGGAAGAGGCCAGAAATCATACGATCTTGCCACACCGGAGATCATGGGGTAGTAAAAATCTCCATGTCCCTTTCCCGAGACCTTCTGGATTATCACCCCCATATTCTCTTCCTCGATCCGGTTGTTGGTCGTTCTGATGTAATCTCTTGCCTCCTTGAAAAATGTTGAAGCGTAGACGTACTTCACAGCCCTTGCAAGGTCCCGGAACCTTTTGTCAATGGAATTATCCGAATTTGGGATCATAAGTGAAGCATAAACACCGGCAAAGGGCTGGAATGCCGCATCTTCCAGCAGCGAGGACGACCTGACTGAAAGAGGTTCCTTCATGGTCTTGACAATGCTTCTGAGATCTCCGGTCAAGATGGAGGGAAGGTCCGCAGATAGGAACCTTTCGGCTATTCTTTCATCCGAAAGATCAAGGAGGTCCCTGCTCAGGAGACCGTTATCGCTGATGAACCTCTGGAACATATCAGTGCAAATTATTGTCATGTTCGGTATCTTGATAGAAGGTCCTTTTTGATTCTCCATCACTGTATCACTCAGGACCATGTCCATAAAGGCCAAACCTCTTGCCTTTCCGCCCATGGGGCCTTTTCCGATCCTCATCACGCTGGTACCTTCCGGAGATCGATCTCTTGTATACTTCCGTATCATTCCCCTGTCATAGGATCTCTTCACCGAACGGATCTTTCCAAGCAGTTGTTGCACTGTGAACTGTCCATCGTTCTTCATGACGTTCCTTGACCATGAAACCAGCTCCGGTTCGCAAAGTAAAATGGACCACCGCAACAGCTCTTCGATGTTCACTGCATTTTGGATCTCAGGATCATCATGGGATCTCAACATTTTTTCAAGGGATCTGAGGTCGTCTATCGGACCTTTCAATTTGCATCCAGGGCTCTGTGATAGGTCCTTTGGTAAAAGTATCTCTCTGGTGAACCTCTTGATCTCCATCTCGATGTTCTCTTCCCTTGAACATATGATATTCCTGTTTTCAGGAATGTTCCCGATCTCGTGTTCATCGGTGATGATGATTGCAGGTACCTGCTTGAGGACATCTGCAACTTTGCCTTCGAGGATCATGGTCAGGTCAGGATAGTTTGCCACCGCTCCAACGAACCTCCTGTTCGGATCCTTGATGATGGGGTATGCTTCTTCAACCGTTCTTGCTATGGTGATCCTTGGAATATGTAGAGATAATCTACGTCTCCGTTTTCGCGTCGGGTAGGGTCCAAGAAGCAAATCGAACATTTCACGGATAACTGGTGACATGGTCTCCAGATATCTGGAGGTTTCTCCCACGTTCTTTCCAATTATGATCATCTCGGAAGGGTTCATATCAGGGTCCGGGTTCTTCGTTGCGGAAAGATCTTCCATCAATTTGACCATGGTCTCGAGGATGGTCCCATCTCCGCTCCATGTTAACACCATGTCAAGTAGACCATCCTTCTGTTCATCGTATATTCTCTGAACTTCGGGTGTATTGCATGCCAGCAGACCGAACTTTGTACCCGGATCCTTTTCTTTGACAGACCTCGCAAGGTCCTCGATGGTCATGTCATGTGGTGGATTGAAGGAAATGACCAGATCGTAGGTCCTTCTATCCATTTGACCCAGGGCTTCCTTGCTGTTGCAGGCATGGTCGATCACAGGGATGAAACTGGAGCCGCTCTGTATGTAGCTCTCCCTGAAATGATCGATCAATCTGCCCTCTTCCTCGAGTAAAAATAGATCATAGGCCGTGGAGATGAGAAGAATATTGGTAATACGGTGGAAGATGATATTTCCATCTTGCTCAACATTATCACTGCATTGAGCATGCAGGGAAATGTTCCCCTTCAGGTCAAGGTACTGACCATCTTCACGGCCTTTCATAAGTATTCCTTCTCAGAAGGAGCCTACTATATCCAACCTCTAAGTTTTGAAGCTTCGGCAACCCGGGATATCGCGATCATATATGCTGCATCCCTCATGCTTATGTCTCTTTTCTTGGAGAGGTCAAGGACCGTATGGAAGGCACTGGTCATCTTGTCGTCCAGTTTTCCAAGTACCTCGTCTTTCTCCCAGTAGTAGTTCATGTTGCACTGGACCTGCTCGAAGTATGAACATATAACCCCTCCGGCATTTGCAAGGAAATCGGGAACGACCATGACCCCTTTCTTCCTGAGGATCTCATCGGCTTCGGGAGTTGTTGGTCCGTTTGCTCCTTCCACCACCAGTTTCAGCATATCGGATACATACTTTACCGTCTCTCCATTTATCTCGTTCTCGAGAGCGGCCGGGATCAGGATATCCACATTTTGCTTTATCCAATCCTCTCCCGGTAATCTCTTGTAGCCTTTTTCCTCTGCTTTTTTCCTGTCCACGGTCCCGAACCTGTCGGTTATCGATCTGAGCTCCTCAAGGTTGACCCCCTCCTCCTTCAGGTATGTATAGGAAGTTCTATACTTCTGGTCCCAGCAGGATACGCAAACGACCTTTCCTCCCAGCTGTTTATAGAGTTCAATGGCATACTGGGCCACGTTTCCAAAACCTTGAACCGCTGCCGAGGTCTTTGCTGGCTCAAGGTCAAGTTCCTTCAGCGCCTCCCTCAGGTGGTAGACAACCCCGTATCCGGTAGCTTCGGTCCTTCCAAGGGAGCCTCCGCTTCCCACAGGTTTTCCTGTAATGAACCCGGGGTATTTTCCTCCGTTTATCTGCTCGTACTCGTCCAGCATCCAGAGCATATGCTGGCCGTTGGTCATGACATCAGGCGCAGGAACATCCTGGACGGGGCCAATGTTGGAGGAGACCTGTCTTACCCATCCTCTGCAGATGCCTTCCTGCTCCCTCATTGAGAGGTCGTGAGGGTCGCATATAACTCCTCCTTTTCCACCGCCAAGGGGTATGTCCGCAACGGCGCATTTCCATGTCATCCACATGGCCAGTGCGTTGACGGTATCGGCCGTTTCCTGGGGGTGGAACCTGATGCCGCCTTTGCAAGGACCTCTTGCATCATTGTGCTGTACCCTGAATCCCCTGAAAACTTTGTAGCTCCCATCATCCATCCTTACCGGAATGTTGAAATGGTATCCCCTCATGGGTTCTCTAAGAAGAGCCCTGGTCGCTTCATCCAGTTCCAGATCGTTCGCAACTTTGTCGAACTGTTCCTGTGCCATCTTA
>JAYEPK010000146.1:0-1082 GCA_034723935.1 Thermoplasmatota archaeon | reverse complement strand
AGAACGAAGAAAGATACTTGCAGATATCATCACACCAGTAAGTATCTATTTAAAAGTAAGGGATGTGTATCCCAATGCACTGTTGCTTGAAAGCTCTGATTATCATAGCAAGGAGAACTCCTTCTCATTCATATGCATGGATTCACTTGCCGAATTCAGTGTCAATCAGGGAAAAGTGAACATCTCATTGCCTGGCCATCAGTCGGTGCAATCAGAGGTGAATGCCGGAAACAATGTGGTTAGTTTACTTAGCGAATTCATCTCTTCATTTGACATTGATGCCGGTGGGGAGGAGATGCTGGTGGATGGAGTATTCGGTTATTCCACATATGATGCGGTCCAGTATTTTGAAGAGATCCGGTTTCAATCGCCCGTTCCCGAGAAGGAGGAGATCCCCGAGATGCGGTACAATTTTTTCAGGTTTGTATTGGCCATCAATCACCATACCAATGAACTTATGTTGTTCGAGCATATTGTCAACGGAGGGGAGAGTGAGATCGACCGGGTGACCACACTGCTTCACAACCGGAATATCGCAACTTATGGATTTGAGATATCTGGTGTTGAATCGTCCAACCTCACCGATGAGGATTACAAACGGATGGTGACCAGAGGTAAAGAGCATTGTTACAGGGGAGATGTTTTCCAGATTGTCCTTTCAAGGCAGTTCAGGCAGTCTTTTACAGGCGATGAATTCAATGTATATCGTGCATTGCGATCCATCAATCCTTCTCCCTACCTTTTCTATTTTGATTATGGAAGCTACAAACTATTTGGATCCTCACCGGAAGCGCAGATCGTAGTGAAAGGCGGCAAGGCTTACATTAACCCCATTGCAGGAACCTTCAGGCGCACAGGTAACGACCGGGAAGACCAGGAGCTGGCCAGGAAGCTGGCGAAGGATGAGAAGGAGAATGCCGAACATGTGATGCTGGTCGATCTCGCCAGAAATGACCTGAGCCGGACCACCCAAAAGGTAACCGTTGAAGATTACCGGGAGATCCAATTCTATTCGCATGTGATCCATATGGTTTCGAAGGTGTCGGGAATATTGCCGGAGGATGCAAATACCATCCGGATCA
>JAYEPK010000145.1:0-1083 GCA_034723935.1 Thermoplasmatota archaeon | reverse complement strand
GATCCTTCTGAACAAGGTCAAGTTCGCCACCACAAAGACCGATCGGCTCAAGATCACGACAATAATCTTCAATGCTTTCAAGGAAGGCAGGGAGCCGTCCATGAACGAACTGGCAGACATGGTGACCGGGGGATTTCCCAAGTGCTCCAAGGTGCAGTCCAAGAAGTTCGTTCACGCCCTGTTCAGGTCCGGTGCCCTGATACACTCGAAGAGATCAAGACCCGGCCCCCTTTACTACAGGAAATTGAACCTGAAGGACACAATAGACAACCCCGGAAACCTGATCAACTACTATCTCAACTATCACAGAACGCTCATCAGGGACAACTTCGATGACCTGAAAGAGGAAGATTTGAACAAGCTTCTCTGAACCGATCCTCCATCTCGATGAGAGCTGGATCCTACTGATCGATCAGTGGAAGAGGAAGCAGCGCCAAGGGAAGATATTAACAGACGAACCGGAAAAAGCTCCCCGGCCTGCTTGCAGTTCCGTTCACTCCAACATATCATCCCAGTCTGGGTCTTCCCTGTCCTTCATATCCCCTGAGATAACATCATTCAACCTCTCATCTCCCATCTCGAAATCATCGTAGTAGGCTTCCCTGATCCTCCTCTTCCTTGTCGCACTCAGAAGGAAGATCGACACCAGAACGGCCGAGAGGAGGAGGGCCAATACCAGTATTACAATGATGAAGACCGCTGGTAATGATGTGGTTGTATCATCATCAATGATCCTTGCGGAGAGCTGTTCCAATTCCATCTGTCGAGCGGAGCTCATGAAAAAGCGAAGAATTATCTGGAACGGGCAGAGGTGATGATCTCCTCGGATCGAAATGACCTTGATCCCAGATTCCTGGTCGAACACTCGATAGATCAATTGACATACGGAGCAAGGACCCGATCAAAGGATGTATCATTGGCAGTAGCAAGATCCGCCCACGATATCTGCAATAACTATGATCCGAAGGCCGCTCTTGGATATCTGGTGGAGATCAGAAGCAGGATCAATGAAGATGGAACGTTCCTTGCCCTGTCGGAGAAGATCGAATCAGAGTTGGAAAAGAATGGCCACCTGCATGCATC
>JAYEPK010000144.1:0-1084 GCA_034723935.1 Thermoplasmatota archaeon | reverse complement strand
GGTATCCTTTATTCCCGATAAGAGCCTTCGGATCTCTCTTGATCTTCTCCTGTAGCGAATGGGTAATGGCCTGACGATCCCTCGCATCCTTTCTGGCCTGCCGGGTATTGAGACAGACGATGTAACGGTTCCCATCAACGATTACCTCTTTGACCCTCAATGGGGATGCGTCCTTTGATAATCTGCCTTCGGGAGTTACTTCTCTGTATCGGCCTGCACGGGACAAGACCTTTCTCCTGATTTCGTTGACCCTGCGCATCCTGGCTCCCAGGATATAGGGAATATGCTTCCGATCCAGTTCGGCCATGGTCTCATTGCTGATCATGCCGCGATCCGCAACGATACAGAATTGACCCACATTGAAACGCTTCCTTATCCGCTCCGTAACAGGGAGTAACGTCTTTACATCCGTCGTATTTCCAGGCCACATCTCACAGCAGACAGGTCTGCCGTTGTCATCAATGACAGCGCCAACTATCATCTGGTTAAGATCAGGACGATGATCTTTGCTGTTTCCCTTCTTACCCAAGGTCTCACCTCCTGACCCTTCGAAGTAGATAGAGGTGGTGTCAAAAAAGACGATCTCAAGGCCGCTGAAAAGATCGCGACCTTCCCGGAACAGATCTTCTTCAATGATATCCTTGATACATCTGGTCGACTCAGTCCGACAGAAGGAGAGTCGACTTGGTGAAAAAGGTGTTTTGTCGCTCTGATCCGGTATCTCTTCACCGAGAAAGGCCATGGCGCGATAAAGGTGATGCAATTCAAGACCAACAATACCATCGATAACATAATCCCTGTGCCACGTATCACAAGAGCGATCAGAGCCGGAAACAAAAAGCCGGTGCAAAACGGTGAGGAAAATTGCCCGTTCAACATCAAACTCGAACTTTCTGCCAACCAGAAGATTCTTGATGACGCTCTTGACACCCAGTTCGTTCCAGAGCCTCTCAAATATAAGAGAAGGACCGATCTTTTTCGCAGATGCGTTTGCTTTGCTTTTGTCGGACAAAACAAGAAGGGTTTTCTCTGAAAAACGGGACAGGGATCTGACCAGGTTTTCTATGTCACCTTTGGCCTGCAG
>JAYEPK010000143.1:0-5186 GCA_034723935.1 Thermoplasmatota archaeon | reverse complement strand
CCCTGTGATAGACAAAGATCGGGATCCCTGTCCCATCGCAGGAAATATCCTCCACACCCATGTCAAGCATAAGTGATTCGATCTTCCCGTAACCGATGAACTCTCGCCTGAGATAGTACATGACAGGAGACATGAAATCTTCGGTCAACTCGCCAAGGATGGCCCCGTAATCCCTGAGAATGATTTTGACCTCTTCGTCAAGGAACACTTCCTTCTTCTCGAGGTTCTCCAAGGCTTCCCTGTCGTATTTCAGGGCTTTGTTGAATGTGTCCATTATGAAATCGAATACCTTTTTCTGCTTGGGAGCAAGAAGCGGTTCGACCGGTACGTAGATATATTCGCTGGTCTCGGGATCAAGATAGATATCCACATGTACAAAACCCGATCCCAGATCCAGTTTCTCCATGAGTTCCAGACCATCATCGACAAAAGACGTCTGTTGCTGGACCTCCTTGGCCTTTTTTGTGATGTGTGGTTTCAATTCCCGATCGCCTCTGAAGAAACCCCGTATCGATCCTGCGATCTTGCTGAAGGGATTTGTGTTGGACCCGGTATCCTCCGGGACAGCACTCTCCCGGTCCTCACCTATGTCCATCTCCTCGGGTGATATGCTGGACACATCAACGCTCGGGCTCTCCGAAACACCGTCCTTGGGTGGATATAACAGTATACCCGGAGTTGGTTCACCAGGGATATCATCCCTTTTCATATCAGCTTTTCTTCCATCCGAGGTCAATACTGGTGGAGTGGTAGGATTACCGGATCGAACAACTCTCCGACTAACTGCCTTGACAGTTCCCGGAGAAGAACCCTCTTTGGAACCCTTCTGTTTACCCTTCTGGACCTGACCTACCAAATTGAACCCCCTAATAACAAATCCTGACCTCACTCCAGCATTCAAATTCAATGCATTAAATCGCTTATATATCGTTACCCGGAGAGTAATATATAATGGTTTTTATATTAAACCTACTTCCGGGAATTCCCCGGGACCTTCAACAATCCCGGACCAGACAGGAGAGATCAAACATGCAGAATAAGAAAAAGGAACCATGGATCCATGAAACATGCTTCACAAGCCCCCTTTCCTATATCTCCGGAGACGTAAGGATCGAAAAGAACTGCTCGGTTTGGCCGTATGCGGTGATAAGGGGAGATGAGGACAGTATCAGAATAGGGAGCAGGACAAATGTTCAAGATGGGGTCATCATCCATGTTGATGGCGGGTTTCCTATCAATATCGAGGAAGAGGTTTCGATCGGGCATGGTGCGATCCTTCACGGATGTGAGATAGGAGAGAGATGCATTATCGGCATCCGTTCCACAATACTAAACGGGGCGAAGATCGGAAAGGGATGCATTGTCGGTGCCGGAGCAGTGATCACACCCGGAAGCGAAATACCCCCATACAGCATGGTGCTAGGAATACCGGGGAAGGTGAAGAAGGTCGATGAGAACTTCGAGATAATGGGAGCGGAGAATGCAAGAGTGTATGTAGAGCTTTCAAGAGAATACAAGAATGGAGAGATACCCGAGCTTGTTCATCGATGATACCTCTTGTGACCATTGGATACCACCCATCCGAAACCAAAGGCCGATCCCGCCAGGGATAGATAGGAGATCATGTAACATAGCATCTTACCGATCCACACAACAACAACCTCGATCTTCAAACCTGTCTTTCTCTCGATCACTTCGGATCCCGAATATCCGACCCGGGATATCGGATCGAACATTTTCTCTACATATCCCACCGCCCATGGGCTGGCTATCGCGTAGGCCACCGCATCTATGATCGGAACGGACATCAGGAACGGAACCAGGTACATACTCTTGCTGTCGGATATCAGCAAGTATGCAAACCACAGGGAAAGAAGGGAATGGATGACAAGCAGGAGTTCAGGACGCTCGAACCTTTTCGATGTTCTGGCCGACACCCACAACTGTATCTTTCTGACGATATCACCGAGATAGAGACCGCCAAGGACCAGCATGGCAAAGAAGAAGAATATAAACACCCAGTTGAAACTGCCGGTTATCTGGGTGAAAAAATTTGTATAATCAAAGAGGAAATGCATGGCTATCGATGCATGAAGCCCAACCTTCAGGAAAAGGTACCCGAACATGAGGCCGTGGACGAAGGTCGGGAGGACCTTCCAGGGGCCCCAGCCTAGATGTGCAATACCAAAAAGGGAACCAGACAGAAGGATAAGGAACATCTCGATCGATCCGAACTTCCCGGTTCCACCTATTAATGCCTTGAAGCTTCTGGGCCCATTCCCTCTTGCAAGATACAGGACGGAGAGCGGAATACCTATCAAGATCATTCTTCCCGTTATCTCCTCCCAGACAGATGCTTCTGCAAGGGTGAACATTCTCATCCATATCGGAGTTTCCGAAGAGAGGATATCGAGACCGGGTGTTGGGGTTTCCAGGAGCGAGAACATCCAGATTGTCATGAAGAAGAAGAATATGGCACCCGTGAACGTCTTAACGGTGATCATTATCGGGGAGTCCTGATCGGAAAAGTTCCGAGAAGCTCTTCCCATGTCCCATCTTCTCTCGCCCTTTTTTCCTTTCTCGAGTATTCCGGTGCTCTGGATAAATAGCAATGGTATCGAGATGAAAATTGCCAAAGCGACCATTATGAACCAGACCAGAGCGATATATCCTTCTAACGGGATCGGGATATAGTAGAGGATCCGGGGTCCAGGAAGAAGGAATGTTACAATGGTCCCGAATTCAAATACTGTATCGGATGATATAAAAAGTGTCTCCCCCGAGAGGAAACTCTCCCTGTCCAAACTGTAGTTCATCTCATGAAGGAAAAGCCCCTCTTCCTCTTGGGGTTCGAGGGTGATATTACCCATAACGACAAGGGGTGTATCCTTGAAATCCCTCCTGTTGAAATCCGCCCACTCGGCATACAGTCTTACCTGAACCTCATCGGGCATTTCATTCTGAAAGAAGGCAAGATCGAACGGGTCCGGATCGATATCCATGATCGATGCACGGTCCTTTCTCAGATCGACCTCGATCTCTTCAAGAACATACCCCGCAAACGGAAAGGTGCACATGAAAACTATCCTGTCCCCATCCTCGAGGGAGAACGGGGCCCGAAAGATACCTTGATAGGAACCTTGATCTACCAAGATCAGCGGATATGTAGAACCATCGATCGTGAGGGAAATGGAACAGGCAGGACATCCCGAGAGATTGCTATTTGGGCCACCCTGGTCAAAGCTGAAATTGACCATGTAGAACACATTCTGATAGAGCTCCACAACACTTTCGGGTGGTGTTTCGAACCAATGGTCAGGTTTCTGACCGTACAGATCATCGGACCCTTCGAATACCCTCCTGAAGGTTATTGGTCCATGGTCAAAAGGAGGAATGCCTCCTTCCTCATTTAGCAGAAGATACTTCCTTTCAAGATTACTACCATTGCCGGGATCCCGTATGACCTCGAGTTCGTTCCATCCGGGATCAAAGTACCGGTTGGATATGAACAGTTGCCCCTTCTCCGAAAGGATGGATACATCAACGGATGGACCTCCGTTGATATGAAGATAGAAGAACTCGAGCTCACCATCTTCAACAAGGGACAGGTCCATCTCGAGTCCATCCCCGCTTATTTCGCTTACGAACCCGGACGGAAAAGGAAAACCGGGACCACCTGTCGTGTCCCGAACCTCGATCTCTCCGATCCGGATCCTGTCTGTCACATTTTCCAGATCCCTTTCAAGGAGCACTGCCCAGGTTCCGGCATCAGGCAGTCCATTCGTATATGATAACAGACATGGGTTGCCCCGAGCAGAAGACTGCCACATGGGAAAGAAAATATCGGTTCCGTTCCCGGATAGCAGCAGCCGATGCTGAATGTAAGGAAGCTTTCCTTCATGGAAAAATATCCGTATCTGGAAAGGGGCCCCCACGACCGGATCCCTGTCCGTGAAGAACTCCACATCATCAGGGGTCATCGGGACATAAGGGAGCTTGACCTCCCCCCAGGTCCTCGAACTGAAATCCTGCATCACCCCCTGGGTCACAGGTTTGATCGATAGGACCAACGATGATAGGTTCAAAATCAAAAGACCGGAAACAAATAACAGGATGATAGTGCGCGGGATCTTGCCGTTTCCCATCCATACACTCTTCTTGTTCCCTTTCATGGGATCGAAACCCTCCTGAACGATAGTTCCAGCACATCGTGGTAGAGAACCCAAACCCTTAAAAGGTTCCCGGTCCTTCGAGAACGGTTATTATCTATCCGGAGAGCTCCTCTTGATAAATAAAATAAAGAAAAAAAACATTCGAAGGGAAGATGTTCTGGATATGTTTGATCCAAGGATCAAGGACTGGTTCAAGGAAAGCATAGGAACACCCACAGAACTTCAGACCAGGGTATGGCGGGAGATATCTTCGGGGAGCAATGTCCTTGTTGTATCTCCGACCGGGACAGGGAAGACCCTCTCGGCAGTCATTCCCCCGGTGAATGACATACTCTGCAAGAGGTCGAGCAGGGGGAAGACATCCCTCGTCTATATCTCACCCATGAAGGCCCTTGGAGCAGATCTCGTGAGGGCATTGCGTCTCCTCTCGGATGGACTTGGAAGGATCGAGGGAAAGAAAGAGAGAAAATGGGGAAAGGGACGGCGAAAGAAGAACGAGGTCCTAGAGGACGCAAAACTTCACATCGGAATAAGGACAGGAGATGTCTCCCAGACCGAGAGAAGGCATATGCTTCTGGATCCTCCGGACATTCTCGTGACAACTCCCGAGAACCTGCTGTTGATGCTCTGCTCCAAGGCCCGTGACACCCTCACCTCTGCTCGATACATAATCATCGATGAGGTCCATGAAATGGTCCCTTCGAAAAGAGGATCCCTGCTCTCTCTTTGCGTTGAGTATCTTTCCCGGGCTATCGAGTCGAACTGCTCGATCACACCTATAAGGATAGGGCTCTCTGCTACAGTGAGACCGGATACGACAGCGGCTAAGTTCCTCGGTGGTCTGGATGAACATCAAAGAACCAGAAAAGTGGCCATAATAAGGGAGACATGTACCAAGGAGACGAACATCACTATCAGAACACTTGCCGATTCGATCGAAGGAGAGGACGATACCATCGAAAAGATCGTTGGCGAGATCGGAAACCTGATGAACACTGAAAAGGGTTCAATGGT
>JAYEPK010000142.1:0-5212 GCA_034723935.1 Thermoplasmatota archaeon | reverse complement strand
GGTCCCACTGCCAACGCAGACGACCAGGACCTTCCCCGCCCTTGACAATGCGGGGTCCGGACCCATCATTGGTCATACCACCTTATATTCGTCTGTATATCTCATGCTGCATCTCACCGTAGCGCTGGTCGACCACATGCAGGGCATGGGTGTACATTGCCATGGCCCGGATGTACTCCGGCGTGTTCTTGGTGTTCTCGGCATACGCGTTCAGCTGTTCGAGGTATAGCAGGTCGCTCCTCGCCTTCTCGGTCAATTCGATTTCATCTATCAACATTCTAAACCCCCTTTTCAAGATCGCTTTAAGATCGAAGACCGCCCCTGTTCCTCTATTTGCGGTCGGCTTTTCGGTTGGGACCGGCATCCCTGAGGTCCCGACGGGTTTCACTGGACCATCGAATCCTGCTGCATCTCTATGGCTCTTGCATCCATATCGACACGGGCAAGGTCCGCATCCTCGGCCCTGTCCTCCTTGAGCCTTTTCCGGATCTCCCTGACCCCTACCTCTACAGCTTCCGAAAGGAGAGCTTCAAGAGTGGTCTTGTATCCGTAATGGCCGTGGAGGTTGGAGGCCCTTCTCAGGGTCTCCTGAGATACGGGGATCTCCATCCGGTTCTCCGGCGAGATCACCTTGGTTGTGCCCAGATGTTCGACAGCTAATTGTAATACATCCGTCTTAGAGAGAGCCAACTCCGTCTGGAGCCTATCGAGCATATCTATCTGAGGTTTCGAGAACCTTGCCGAGATTGTCGATACTTTCTCGCTCATTTGCACACCCTTTTTTTCCCTAACCGTGCGTCCACTTGCATGTAATACACACGTATTAACACCAAGGGCCTATTTATTATATAAGACTTTTTCTTACGGCCCCCCCCGTCACTCCAAAACTCTATTTTACAAGCTGACCATACCCCTCCATGCATCTGACAAGGGAAGAAGATCGGACCCTCGAGGGGGAGCATGGAGAAGCCCTGTCCTTTGCTATGAAGATCCTCGTGAACCTCGGGGACCTCGAGGGAGCCCGGGGTCTGATCCCGATAACGTCGGCACATGTTTCGGGAGTTTCGTACCATACTGCCGGCGAAGGCCTCATAAAACTCCTTGAAGAACTGAACCGGATGAAAGCCAGGGTCAGTGTACCTTCCAGCCTGAACCCGGCAGGCATGGACCTCAGAAGGTGGAAGGATATTGGATACCCCCGGGATTTTGCAGAGAAACAGCTGAGGATAATCGAGCTTTACAGAGGTATGGGCATAAACATGACCTATTCATGTATCCCCTACGAGATAACGAACGCTGTTCCACCCATCCACTTCGGAGATCATATCTCCTGGGGAGAATCCAATGCGATCATCTATGCGAACTCCATGATCGGAGCCAGGACCAACAGGGAAGGTGGGATATCATGCCTGGCTTCAGGAATACTCGGCAAGACCCCGGAATGGGGGATGCATCTCGACATCAACCGGAACCCCGATATCGAGGTGAGCGTGGAGGGAGAGATGGACCCGTTCCATTTTGACCTTCTTGGAGCATACATAGGGAACAGGTTCAGCTCAAGCATACCGTTCTACAGGAACATTTCAGATAATGCTGACCACGGGTCCCTAAAACATCTTGGAGCTGCAATGGCCGCCAAAGGAGGGATCTCGCTCTTCCACATCGATGGCCTTACACCGGAGGCAAGGAAAGGTAGCATAGAACTCGGGAACATCGATGAGAGGATCACGATCACCACAGAGGAATTGGAAGATGTAAAGAGAGAACTCTATCCGGAACCCGAAGGTGAGATAGATACATTCGTCCTCGGATGTCCCCAGTTCGGAACGGCCGAGTTCTTAAGACTGCACGAAGCGCTCCGGGGAAAGAAGCTGATAGAAGGAAAACGTATCCTTGTGTATACTGCAAGGGGGCTGAGAGATATCCTCCCTCCGGGGATGCTGAAGGACATCACTTCCGCGGGAGTAGAGGTCTATGACGACACATGCATGGTCGTAACACCCCTTGCAAGTCTGGGTTTCGAAAGGGTCGGGACCGATTCCGGAAAGGCCGCACACTACATACCGAAGATGTCGGGACTGGAGACGGACCTTATTCCCATGGAACTCATAGTGGACAGATGTACCTGACCTATTTCTTAAGCGATATCCTCTTCTTCTCCTTTGTCGGAGAAACTTTGAAATAGCTCTTGTGGAACTTTCTGTGCTTGAACGACTGGAGCGACCTTGTCGTCAGCTGGGATGGACCGAGGCCGGGGTTCATTGACGCTATGTAATCAAAGGACAGGTGAGCGAGACCTACTCGAAGATATGCCGTAAGCTTTTCCTGAGAGGCACCTTTCTTGCTCAGTATCATCAAGTAGTCCCTCAGCTTCCTGTCCCCCACATTGAAATTCTCCTCCGAGAGCTTTCCTCCATGTCTTCGCATGTAGCTGTTGAGCATATCATGAACGATGCTGTAATCCTTCTGATAATCCCTTGGTACAACTTCATCTTCCATGAGCTTTGAATCCAGTTTCGCAACCGTCTTTGAATCTGCCATTGATAGAACCCCTTTTCAACAATAGAAATGCATCGTATATTGTTATATTTTCCTGTGATGATCACATAAGGTGTAATTACTGGGAAACCTATCCGGAAAAATGGGAGGTCCATCATGAACATCGGGATTATCGTGTTTTCCCATACAGGAAACACACTCTCTCTTTCGAGGGAGATATTGAAGAGTTTAACGAAAGCTGGACACACGGTGAATATCGAACAGGTCACGACCGATGGGGACCCGCAGAAAATGGGAAATGACATCAAGTTCAAGAACAGACCGAGCACTGATAATTACGACGCGCTCTTCTTCGGATCACCCGTCTGGGCGTTTTCATTGTGTCCGGTAATGAAAATTTATCTATCGGGTCTGGGATCCCTTGACAGCAGAAAAGTGGGCCTGTTCGTAACAAAGACCCTGCCGTTCAACTGGACAGGGGGAAATCATGCGATCTCCCAGATGAAGAAAGAGGTTGGAGTAAAAAAAGGAAAGGTCAACGGCTCGGGGATCGTTCGCTGGAAAAAAGGCGGTCCGGATCCGAACATGGATGATATCATTCAGAAACTGTGTAAACATTTCTAGGTGTTCAGAATAATAAAAGGGAAACACCCACCACCACCTTACCGGGAGTACAGCAGATGACCAACCTTTAATTATATTGTACATATGGACCAGATGATATCATGAGGATAGCTTCGCTCCTTTACGACAGATGCCAGCCGAGGAAATGCGGGAAGGAATGTTTCAATTTCTGTCCCAGGGTCAGAGCTGGAGATGAGATATTCTCCTTTGACAGCAAGAACAAACCCATCATCGACGAGGCACTTTGCGTCGGGTGCGGTATCTGCGTTCACAAATGCCCTTTCGATGCCATCAAGATCACCAATCTTCCAGAAGAGCTGGAAGACAATCTGGTCCACCAGTTCGGACCAAACGGTTTCAGGCTTTTCAGGATACCTTACCCCCAGGAGGGGAGGGTCCTGGGACTGCTCGGTTCCAACGGGATAGGGAAAACGACCATATTGAACATTCTCTCCGGAACGATGATACCGAACTTCGGAAAGGGCATTCTGGGGGATGACGACGAGGGAGATGAACCAGAGGCCTTTGGATCAAAACATCTGGAGAAGGACGAGAAAGAAGAAGCTCCGGCGAACTGGGAGGATGTGAAAGATAGGTTCTCCGGAACCGGGCTCAGCGAACACTTCGATAACATCTCGAATGAAAGACTCGTGTCGGCCCTCAAGCCCCAGTACGTTGACAGCATACCGAAGGCCTTCAAGGGTAAGGTGAGTGAGCTCCTCGGCAGGATCGATGCTTCCAGAGTAAAGAAGATCACAGATTATCTGGAGATCGATCACATACTTGACAGAACACTGGACAAGCTATCGGGAGGGGAGCTCCAGAGGGTAGCGATCGCAGCCACTCTTCTGAAAGAAGCGGACTTCTACTTCTTCGACGAACCCTCCTCCTACCTGGATATAAAACAGAGGCTCAAGATATCACAGATGATAAAGGACCTGGGAGACCAGACACAGGTAATGGTCGTAGAGCATGACCTTGCGATACTGGACTTCCTTGCCGACAACATATCACTGATGTACGGACAGCCCGGAGGTTTCGGTGTCGTCACAAAACCCTTGACCGTCAAACAGTCCATAAATACATTCCTGGAGGGTTACATGAGGGTGGAGAACGTGAGGTTCAGGGACAAGCCCGTCGAGTTCTTACTTCACCCTCCGAGAACGGAATGGACCGGAGGGGAGCTTCTCCGGTTCCCGGCACTTGAAAAGAGCTTTCCATCGTTCAAGTTCACCTCGAAGGGAGGGACTATCCACATCGGAGAGTCCGTTGGATGCGTTGGACCTAACGCCACCGGAAAGACCACCTTCGTGAAGATGCTTGCAGGTGTGGAGAAACCGGACAAAGGATCCCTGGACACACACTTTGACATATCATACAAACCCCAGTACATCCGCCACGATTTCGACGGTGCTGTAAGGGATTACCTGATAATCGAGCTGAAGGAAGCCTTCGGAACCGGCTTCTTCAAGGCGGAGATCGAGGGTCCTCTCTCTCTCAAACACCTCTACGACAAGGAGATGTGCAAGCTGTCCGGCGGAGAACAGCAGAGGGTCGCTGTTGCAAGAGCACTTTCGGTGGAGGCAGATCTATATCTCCTGGACGAACCTTCGGCCTACCTGGACGCGAACCAGAGGATGGACGTTGCCAAGATAATCAGAAGGGTCATAGAGAAGAAGGGGAGGTCCGGTTTCATAGTCGACCACGATGTCTATTTCATCGATCTCGTATCCGATTCATTGATGGTCTTCCAGGGAGAGCCTTCCTTGAACGGTCATGCTGTCGGCCCTCTGGAGCTCAGGTCCGGTATGAACCTTTTCCTCAAGGATGTGGGGATAACCTTCAGAAGGGACATGGGGACCAAGAGGCCTCGCATCAACAAATGCGGATCCCGGCTGGACAGTGAGCAGAAGCAAAAAGGCGAGTACTACTACGCATGAGACAAAAGGTCGAACTTCGTCCTGCCTGCATCATCATACGGACAGGGCACACAGAAGGTCTGATTCCAGACCTGCCGGGGACAGCACACGACCACTTCCAAGCACCCTCAGGGCTTCGGACAGACCTATCAGGGACTGTATCATCCTCA
>JAYEPK010000141.1:0-1097 GCA_034723935.1 Thermoplasmatota archaeon | reverse complement strand
CCGATACTGATCCATGGGGGTTAGTATCGGTGGACTATCCAGCAGAGGAGATGATGCCTAACGCAGCTTTATGCTGTATCTTAGCTTTCATAGGGACACATTGTGTAGGAGGAGCAGGCATGGTTACGAAATTAGATCAACAGGAAAGCTATCCCTCTTTCAGTGAGCTTTCCAGACGGCTGGAATCTCATCTTGAAGACAATATCCTGAGCTTCTTGCTTCGTTACAGTCCAGACCAGGAGTATGGGGGTTTCGTGACTCAACTGGACCGGCGAGGAAGATGGTACGGCAGTCGGGAGAAGCGGGTGGTGACCCAGACCAGGATGATCTGGACCTTCTCATCGGCCCACCGAGCTGGGCTGGGAGATGGTAGGTATCTTGAGGTGGCCCGTGCTGGGGTTTCCTTCTTGCTCAAGTATCTATGGGATGAGAAGGAAGGGGGTTGGTGCTGGTCGGTTTCCCGGGAGGGTAATCCCATAGAGATGCATAAGCGCATCTACGGGCAGGCATTTGGCATTTATGGGCTATGTGAGTATTACTTTGCCAGTGATGATGAGAAAGCCTTGGAGAAGGCAGAAGAGACCTTTAATCTGTTTGAAGAGAAGGCTTACAGCAAGGAATATGGAGGATACTATACGTGTGACTTCTCCCGGAATTGGAAGAGGCAAGGCTCGGGGAATCGTTCCGCAGGCACCCATCTTCATCTCCTTGAATCATTCGCCGGTCTTTTCCAGGCTACCGGTAAAGAGCGGTATCGCCGGAGGGTAAAGGAACTTCTGGATATCTTAGTGGACCGGATGTTCCTTTCCCAGTATGGATGCAATGTGGAGGAATATACTGAAGATTGGAAGCCTGTGATGAGTTCTGGCACCCTATACGTCCATGACCTGGAAGCGGCCTGGCTGATCATAGAGGCGGCCGAGGCTTTAGGTCTTAACGATGAGAAATATCGGAGACGTGCTCGTTCTCTTGTTGATTATTCTCTGAAATACGGTTGGAATAGCGAATACGGTGGGTTCTTTCAGAGTGGCTCTCCGGGCCAACTCGCTACCGATAGAGATAAGAATTACAATGCCCAGGGGGAGGGTTTAGTAGCT
>JAYEPK010000140.1:0-5230 GCA_034723935.1 Thermoplasmatota archaeon | reverse complement strand
CAGGATTTCCAGGGACCAAAAGGATGATGCTTGTGATTCTCGATGGATGGGGCCATTCCGAGGTGGAGAAATTCAATGCAGTAAAAGTTGGTAGAACCCCGAACTTCGATTCTCTGCTGGAAAACTATCCGTACAGGTTCATTGAAGCCTCCGGGGAGTATGTTGGACTTCCCGAGGGACAGATGGGGAACAGTGAGGTTGGACATCTGACCATGGGGGCGGGTAGGGTAATAAATCAGCCGTTGGTCAAGATATCCCGTTCCATCGAGACGCGGGAGATCAGGCAGAATAGAGAGCTGATGACCGGGATGGAAAAGGCAAGGGAGAAAGGATCGACCCTCCATCTGCTGGGTCTGACATCATATGGGGGGGTGCACAGTCATATCTCGCATCTGTACGGTCTGCTGGATATGGCCATGGATCAAGGTATTGAAAGAATAAGGGTGCATGTGATAACCGACGGCAGAGATGTACCGCCGGATTCCAGCTCAAGCGATATCAGGGAGCTTCAGGAATGGATTGCAAAGAGGGACAGAAGGGGAAGGATCAAGATATCAACGATAATGGGCCGTTTCTACGCAATGGATCGGGACAGAAGATGGGAGAGGACACAACAGGCTTTCAAATACTACATTGTACCAATGGAGAACCAGTACAAGGATCCGGTCAAAGCGGTTGAAGACGCCTATTCAAGGGATGAAACAGATGAGTTCATAAGCCCGGTCCAGATCACCGATGAGGAAGGAGACCCGGTAGGTTTGATAAAGGATGATGACACGCTTGTGTTTTTCAATTTCAGACCGGACAGGGCCAGGCAGATAACTAAGGCATTCATTTACCCGTTCTTTGACGGGTTCGTCAGACCGAAGGTCGTGAGGCCTTACTTCGTTGCAATGACGGATTATGACGACACCATCTTCACACATGTTGCTTTCCCTGAGGTCAAGATCACGGAAACACTCGGCGAGATCGTTTCCAAAGCAGGTCTAAAACAGCTTCGAATAGCAGAGACGGAGAAGTATGCTCATGTGAGCTTCTTCTTCAGCGGAGGTAGAGAAGATGTCTTTCCCGGAGAATCCAGGATACTCGTCCCCTCTCCAAAGGTCAGGACCTATGATATGAAACCGGAGATGTCAGCAGAAAGGATATTGGAGAAGATCGAAAAGGAGCTTGACAGGAAGAGCTTCGATCTTGGCATCTTGAACTTTGCAAATCCGGACATGGTCGGACATACTGGTGTGATGGAAGCGGCTGTCAAGGCTGTTGAAACCGTTGACAGGTGTCTGGGGTCGCTTGTGGAGACTTCCATATCGAACGATTACCAGATACTTGTCACAGCAGACCATGGCAATGTTGAATGCATGTGGAACTACGATAAAGGAATCCCTTTCACGGCCCATACAACCAATCAGGTCTACATGATCCTCGCGGGAAAAGGCATTAACAGGAACATGGAACTGAGGGGGGGTGACGGCACGATCGCTGATATTGCTCCCACAATACTGAAACAGATTGGGATATCAAGACCCAGGTCGATGACTGGAACACCGTTCACCTGATACGACCCATGAATAGATGTTCTTTGGAATGGAGATGGTACTTTGCTCTATACCATGAACCGAGATGTGGGATGTCTGTCACATGAGTAAAATATATTTATAAAAACCCCGATCAATGGGGCGGAACAGACACCATCCAGCATATTGGAGGCAAACTGGAAAGGATGGATGAAATGGGCCATCGGCATGTCCAGAACAGTGAGGACACAAACCTTAAAATATGGCCCGGGTGTTAGAGGCTCCAATCCCACCCTTCCCCTATGGGGCCATCCTATCTCAGCAATCTTCTGAGAGTGCTGGATTCGTGGAGGTATAATATGAAGAAGTGCCTGGTGACGCTCGTTTTGCTGGCAATGATAGCCACTTCATTCGTAGGTTTGGTTAGCTCGAGCTCAAATGTCTTGGATGAATCTGTTTCCGAAGTCCTTATCGATGTTCAGGGAGATGATGAAATGCTCCCTATCGAAGAGGCCAAGGAGAATATGGATCAGAGGATCACTATGGATGATGTTCTTGGACCTGAACCAGGAACTCAGATATTTCGAAATGATCCCCTCCCGCTCATAGGTCCCAAAGAGGAAGGTGCGGCCTGGCCGTTCCTTGAGGACGAGGATCCCGCCAGGGGTGCTGTAAATACATCAACGTTGATATCTATACAGAAGGCACCAAAGAAGGTTTACTATGGCGAGGAGATAACACTGGAAGGCCTTTTGCTTGAGGACAACAATTCTGACGGTGAGAAGAACGGGGGCGACCTCCCCATAGAAAGGGAATTCGTTCACCTGATGTGGGCAGAGGGGACGGACGTGTTCTTCGAGGCCGACCTCATGACGGAGTGGGACAATCAGGAACTCAACATGACCCCTGGGAAGTTCTCCATGGAGTCCAAGTTCCTTGGAAACGAATCGGACCCCATCAAGTTATTCGCAAATGTCACTTCGATCGGGGCCAATGGCGATAGAGGTGTTGAACTTTCACTTGTTTACACGGGGGTTTGGACCACCAATGGTGCGGTGTTCTACAATCTTACCCAAGATGTCTACAACACGCTCTGGGACAAGAAGATCGGAGAGGATGATGATGGTGATGCCGGTATCCTTCAGAACAACGGTATAGATGATGACCACGATGGCGTCGTCGATGATGGAAGGGATGGTATTCCCAAGATCGGAAATCCCGAAGGAGTGGATGAGGAGATCCTCGACGGGATCAACAATGATGGAGATCTTCTTATTGATGAGGACCCCTATGCTTTCATTGCAAGGAGGGGTTACGAGAAAAGGTTGTACATTGAGATTTGGCACAAGACCGACACCACCATTGAGGTAGTTACTTCAGATCTGATCGATGTTGGTAAATCTTTCACAGTGAGGGGTACCGTGAAAGATACCTCTTACGAATATACTACCATGGGCGCAAAGACCATGAGGTTGTTCTGGGACGGAAGTCCAGTGGCCGAGACAACGGCCCTTCCGGCAGTCGGAGGATATTTTTCCGAGTATGAGTTCACTTACACGGTTCCCATGGATCAATCGGCTGGACCCCATACCGTGTCAGTAGAGTTCAGTCCCGCTTTCAATATTACCAACAACAACTACTTCGATCCAAGCAATGCAACAACCACTATTCATGTGAGAAGACCTACCATGGTAGTTTTCGACAACATCGATGTGAACTACGGCGTCACATGGGTTTACAGAGGTTCCACGATCTACCTCAATGGATCGATCATCGACCAACTTTATTTCGAGAGGGACAAGGTTGTAGAGGGACCTAGATTGTCCATTGGCGGTGTGGAATATGGGAACCAATACCGGTTCAACATAATGTGGGGGGATGTCATTCAGCCATTTGCCAAGCTGTGGACAGGGCAGTTCCTGCTTGATGATAATGGGACCTTCTCGATAGAGTACGAGTTGCCTGCTGGTAGTCAGCCTTTGGGGCCAGTGACCGTTTCGGTGGTGACCAACTTTGATGAGAGCAGGTATCATGATCCACTGATATACTATGGTAATTCACAGAACTCCACACAATTCATGGTGCGTGCACGTACCGATATCAAGGTGTGGATGGATCAGAACGACAATGGGGTGAACGATGCCGCTGAACAGGACCAGTGGGGAAATCCCATCAATACGTTCATAACAAGAATGAAGTTTACAGGACCTGATGGAAAGGAATATGACTGGAACTATGCTCGTATCCGGGGAAAGCTGAAGGATCTTACTCAGTCATCCGGATCCATCGAGATAGGTGTTCCGAACCAGGAGATCATTTTGTTCTGGGGCTTTGGTAAGACCTGGCAGAAAAGGATACCCCTTGTAACTGATTCCGAGGGTAGGTTCGAAACAGATATACCAATAACGGCAACACATGCTCTGGGTCCGGTTCCGATAAGGGTAACATTCTCTACGGAAAATTACTTTGCCACCTACTATGACAGTACTACATATGCAGATAGTGACGGAGCCCCATTCTCCGTAGTGTCTTTCACGTCCCTTTCGATAAATGCCACAACCGCAGTAAAGGGGAAGAGTGTTGAACTCAGCGGATCTCTCCTGGATGACAGGAGTGTGGGAATTGGGAATAGGACGGTCAACATTTATAGACTTGATTTCTGGGATGGTAACTACAACTCCCTGCAATCCTCAGGCGGTCTTGGAAATTATATAGGATCGGCCACGACAAATTCAATAGGTAAATTCGTTTTCACCGAATATACCATAGAGGAAAGGATGAGTGTAGGTTCTGTATGGGTTGTCGCAATGTTCTCCGGATCCCAGGAATTTCCATACGGTCTTGGAGGCATAAGATATCTTCCCAATGATGCTTACATGCCTCAGACATCCTCTCCTGACAAGATGATAATAACATCGGAAACATCCATCAAACTTGATGTGGTCCCGGACTATCTTGTAAGGAACGGGGAGGCGAGGGTTACAGGTAAGCTTTTAGAATCATACAGGGGTGTTCGGGATGAGACAAGAGGTGTTTCCGGACAGAGCATTACCGCTTATCTCAAACAGGGTGATGAGGTGTTCAAGATGGGTGTTGGGAGGACCAAATCCGACCCCAACCTGCCCGAGTTCAACGGGTTCTTTGAGATCAAGACACAGAATGTACCGTCAAAGCTTGTCGTTGGTGATGTGGAGATCATCGTGGAATTCGAACCCGAGATAAGTGGGGAGGGTGTACCGCTCTATCAACCCTCGGAGAACATCACCTCGGCAGAGGTATGGTCATCTACAAGGGTAAAGGAAGTGTTCTTTAAACCTGACGATGACGACAATCCTCCCGATCGCAGATACGATCTTTATGAGGACAAGCCGGATGATTGGGTGTTCACATGGCAGATCCTCGAGGGATCCACAGAGGTCACAAGTGGCGACCCGGTAACATATGGCGTGGTATGGCTGAACATCACTCTTGGAGCGTATACCAATACCACAATGGCACTCACAGATATTCGTGGAAGGGTTCATTTCAATTTCACTTCCAGGTTCAAGGATACCGCCACCGGAAACACCTTCGTGATCACCGAGGATATGCCATGTGAACACCCAATCATCCGGCTTGTCCTCATAAAGATCGTATCTGCGATCGGGAGGATTGTCGTCATCGTCAGGTTTAAAGAACACTTCCTTTACCCTTGTAGATGACCATACCTCTGC
>JAYEPK010000139.1:0-5254 GCA_034723935.1 Thermoplasmatota archaeon | reverse complement strand
GATCGTCGTTGGCAAACCCGAACCTTTCTCGACGAGAATGGCCCTCGCGACATCGAAACTGGAACCCCGGGAGGTTCTCATGATCGGAGACAGACCGGACACTGACATACTTGCAGGGAAAAGAGCAGGATGCCAGGTGGCAATGGTTCTGACAGGAGATGTGAAAGAGCCCGAAAAAGCTGACTTTCCGGTATACCGTAATCTGTTGACCCTTGTAAAGAAGCTCTTCTGATCTATTCCAGAAGGGGCCCTACTTTTTCCATCACGGACAGCTTGACGTTCTCATCCGTGAATACCTCAAGATTGCCGTCAACGGTAACGACCGGGATCCGGGCATCTTCCAGGATCGACATCATGGGGATGACCTTGTCATAATACTCTGCAAGCCTCATCTGGATCTTCTCGGCGGTGTCATCGGATCTCTGAATGATCTCGGCCCCACAATTGTCGCAGTGGATACCGTCCTTCGAGGGTTTGAACTCCGTGTGATATACTTTCTTGCAGGAGGGGCAGATCCTTCTTCCCATGGTCCTCTTTATTATTAGCCTGTCTGCATTGTTCACCAGGACCACCATATCGATATTGACACCCTTTTCCTTGCAGAGCTTCAGAAGATACTCTGCCTGATCAGGTGTCCTGGGGTATCCGTCAAGGACGTAACCCCTGAAATTGCCCTTAGAGAAATATTCCGTGAACAGTTCATTTGTGGAATTGTTGGGAACGAACTTCCCGGTGTTCATGAAATACTTGGCCTTGAGACCGAGCATTACAGGTCTTGGATCATCCAGGTCCTCTACCTGTTCCTTGATCGCATGGATTATCTCCTGGTCCGGAACGAATGTATCCTTTTCTGCATCGTAGAACCTTTCCAGATCTCCCTCAAAACCGCTCCTGTCGAAGATTCCTACATATTCTCTGAATATGTTACCGGTCGAGAGCTGTGTGAGACCGAACTCGTTCACAAGCACATCTATCCTTGGCTGTTTTCCCGCCCCCGACTTTCCTGCAACGATAATGTTCTGAATATCATTCCTGCTAACCACTTGGCTCACCTTTTGAGAAGCTATCAGGGCATTGTTTATAACCTTTTTTAAAATGGATCGAACTTCGTTCAAGTTCTGCCTGTCCTGTTATCCAGACGTTGTTTCATGGCAAGGAACCTCTCTTCATCGATCAGACCATCAAGGAACATCCGGACCAGCTCAAGGTATATCCTGTCCATGACCTTCTTCTCTGTCGCCCTTTCGTATCCGACACCGCGATCCGTTCTTACCTTCCAGATCGAACCTCTTCTCTCCAGCTTGCCAAGTATCGAAGAGATCTCCTTCCTGGAAAGGTCGAGCATCCTCCCGATCCCTCTTACCGTGACACCAGGATCGAAAGTGATGATGTCAATCATCCGTTCCTCATTGCGGGAAGGTCTCCTATCACTTCTCACGACAGTTCCCACTTTCGCGGAACTGCCAAAGAACATCCTCCTCCTGCCCTCCTTACGCGATATGATGGAGCCGTTGCCCAGAAGGATGTCTATATGATACCTCAGGGTTCCTTCATTGATGCTCAGCTTGTCTGCAATTTCGCTAAGCGAGATACCCGGATCATCGATTATCGACCTCAGGATCCGATCCCTGGTCCTGTGCTCCCCCAGACGTTCTCCTTTCATACTGGTCTACCGACAGGCTCACCCATCGATATTATCCAATATATTTTCTACGGCCTCATGACCGTTCTTTGACAGGGCACTTTTTGAACGCTTGCTTCTTGCCTTTTTCCGGAGTTGTTCCTTCAGGGTGTTGATATCCGTTTGAACTTCCATGTTCATTACTGCGTCCCTCAGGTCTCTTGTCGATATATCAGTGAAGCTACCCGAAGGAATAGGAATTTCGAGAGGGGAGGTACGGGTTCCAGAGCCGGATACAAATGTATACGACCCCTCAAATGAAGGGGACGATGCCCCATCCATGAGACTGCCGCTCTGGATGCCTGCCGGAACCGGAGGTTTCGGAGCGACCGAAGGAACCCTCTTCCGCGTGGAAGACCCTCTCTCCTGATCCCCCTCCGTCGGGGAACTCCTATCCTTTCGTTTTCTGATGACAATTATGGAAAGGACCGTGATGGTGAACAAAACTGCAAGAACGGGAAGAACAAAATAGAACAGTGAGAATGGATCGTTATTACCCGGTTTTTCTCCTCCCACGGTTACGGACCTGACATCCTCAAGATAATGATCTTCATCGTAATATATCCTGAGGACCACAATGTATTGACCGGGAGGCATATTGAACTCGATCTCCTTTCCGGTACCGATGATCCCTTCCCCTTCAATTATCCATTCATAGGTCAGCTCATCCACCGAATAATCACCCGTATCACCAACACTTGCAGATAGAACGAGTTCCCCGCCTTCAAGAAGCGATTGTGTAACGTTCACTATCGGACCGCTTGGGGGAATTGGTTCCTGCGGATCGGTCCGGTTATTATCAGGGTCCTGAGGGTCTGTAACACCATCCATCCGTCCATCGAGTCTCCGGACCTCAAGGTTCGTCCTATCAACACTGAAGATGATGAGACCTGCTTGATGGTCGAACACCGGATAGTAAGCACCGGGATCCTTGAAAGTGCATATCTCCTCGAAGGTCGATCCATTGTCCCGGGACTCCTTCAGTACGACCCCATCATCGTATTCGTATGCAAGGTAGATCGAAATCTCATGATCCGATGAGGCAAGTGCAACATTGGCTGCATAGTTAATTCCAGTAGTATCCAAATTCTCCGTATGCTCTCCAACTATCCTGAAATCTTCCCATTTGCTCCCATCCGATGAAAAGGAATGATAGATATCGTACCCATTCCTCTCATCCACAACGAGTTGAAGGCGGTCGTTCTTCTCGACCACGGCAAGTTTGTTCGGTTTCTCCGTCATGTAAAGCAGTTCCTGAGCCGGGGACCATGTAACTCCATCTGTGCTTGTTGTTTGATATACCCGGTAACTCGGATGATGAACGTAGAACAGATGGAGCGTGTTCGTGCCGGAGATGTCGGATGATATCACCGCGAAATTGCTGATCAAACCCCCAGAATCCACCTGGGATGTCGATGTCCATTCCCCATCCCTGTAGATCCTGTACATACAATCTATGTAGTGGCTTCTGACCCAGAACACGCGAACCTCATTTTCAAATATCACAGCCTGGGAAAAGGACATGAAACCACTGATCTCATCATCAAGGCGGTGATGTGGATGATCCGTTACATTGTTCAGATCGCCGATGGGGACCTCGGTTGAATAGAGCTCCCAGGTTTCCCATTCGCTGGTCCAGGCTATCTCGTAAAAAAAGAATAGGAGACCATCATGGATGATCAGATCTATCCGCATGAAGTAGCAGTCCACGAAAGGGTAGATCGTTTTGGGTTCATCCCAGGTCTCCCCTCCATCATTGGATGAAACAAGCTTGACCGATGTATTACCGGTGTTATCTTCTTCCAGATATCCCACAATCAGGTCATCACCGCTCTGATCGGCAACACTTCCGCTCAGTACAGTGTTCGTTGAGGATGGAGGAACGTTCTCGATGGTTTTGATAAGAGGGAACTTTTCATCAATTTCCTTCTGGGATAGTGCCTCAACATTATCTGGAATAATTGAAAGAAGGAGGCCCGTGAGCAGTGCAAGGGTCATGATCGACAAGATCTTTCCATTCATGCTACCGGGCCGGTTCAGTGATGGCATCTATTCTCCTCAACTACCATGGGTATACTTCCGTAACAGAATTTTCGAATATATAGACTCTGTCGGTTCCATTTTGCCTGCTGGCCAGGACCAATTATTAAAAGATTCTGTATCTTTCGGACCTTGATCCCATCTCTTCTTCTTAAAATTTTTATTAAGAATTTATATACAAATATTTGCTACAAGAACTAAAAATCCCTTTTAATAACAACGACAATTCATATGTGGAGATCAAAATGAAAAACAATGCTGGTATCGGCCCCGGACCTGAACTGATCACCGTCTTTCTGATAACGGGCATCCTCGGGTCCGCGATGGTATCCAACGATAACAGGATCAATATGGAGTGACAAAAATGAACTTCACACTTAGAACACCTTACGGATATTATCTGGATAAAATGGAAGATATCACATTCGACAACGAGAGAGAAGATATACTTACCGAGAGGTCCAACCTCTCGAAAAGATCGACCCTCCTGCATTTCATGGTATGGTCCCATATTGTCATTGCTGTATCTCTCCTCGCCATCCCCTTTTTCACAATAACGGGACAGGAAGCAGTCCTTGCAGCACCTTTCCTTCCCGCAGGACTGGCTTTCATCTCCCACGGGAGATATGTCGGATCATTGAAGGAATGATCTGACCATCAGGAAAGCCGCAAGATGTGCAAAAAGACCCGGCAAATTACTTATTGTTCGGAAAACATCCCATCTGAAAAGTGAAAATAATGGATTCTGTAAAGATACGAAGTGCAATTGGGGGAGCCCTGTTCCTTCTGGCCCTTTTTCTTGTCCTGCCGGCCCTCCTTACAGACGAATGGATCACCTCGGAGGTCGAGGAAGGAAGCAGGACCGACCTCGATTCCGATTGGTGGCATCTCCGGATAACGATGGGGGCCAGGGAAGCAAATTCCAACTTGGAGATGTTCGATCCGGAATCTCCTGTCGTTGTCGAGCATTACAACTACACAACCTATGTTTATCAGAGAGACCTTGAAAAAGGGGGCCAGGCCCTGCAGTACTCATTGATCTCTGTTATCTTGATCGTTCCCGTCTGCCTGCTTCTGTGCATACTTGCGTTCTTCAGAAAGGTCCCGGGTTCGGTCCCGACCACGTTCACGGCCATGATCCTGCTTCTCCTTATCTTCGGGTCCTTCATGTTCTTTTCAAGGGCCCGGGACATGGACATATCCTCCTTTATCCCGGAAGATGAGATGCTCATCTCCATCATGGACGATGGCGACGAAAGCAGGATATCAGCGAACTCGACCATTGGAACCTCCACATATTTGACCCTGGCCGCCATGGGTGCCCTGATCCCCAACTCTTTTCTGTTCATCGGCATGAAAAGAGAGAAAAGGTTGAAAAGATCAGAGATCAGCAAAGGTTTCTTTCGGAGAGGGACAGAGGATGATGTCTTTGAACACGGCAGGGAAAGATCAGGTCCGGCAGCAGTGTTAGAACTCGAGGACAGGACCGTGAAGGAAAGATCCCAACACCAAGCATCCGATGATATAAGGAGC
>JAYEPK010000138.1:0-5258 GCA_034723935.1 Thermoplasmatota archaeon | reverse complement strand
GCATCTACATAGATGATTCCAGAGGTAACCGTTTCGAACACAACCGGTTCCGGTTCTCGAACTTCTACATCGAACCGGATATAGAGATATTACAAAAGCAGTCCATCTCCACAACGAACAAGGTGAGCGGAAGACCGATATATCACTACAACGGGTCCGATCATGACGGAACCGAAGTTCCCATCGATGCAGGTCAGGTGATCGCAGGGGGAGTTTCGAACCTTTCGATAAAAGGCCTCCACATTCCCAAGGGGACCGTAGGTATCGAAGCGTTGGAATGTTATGATCTAATGATCAACGACACGTTCATAGACACACAGCATTATTATGGAGTACTTGGAAGGGACTGCAACAGTATCATCATCTATGAAAGCCACATCTACAGCGAGCTGAACGGCGTGGATCTGTGCAATTGCAGAGATGTCGAGATAAAGAACTGTGCCCTTCGATCGGGAAGCTTGAACATACGCATTGAAAGTGGAGATGACATCAACATACTTTCCTCCAGTTTCGAGGATTCTGACGAAGGCATCTGGATATCAGGCGTCGGATCGGCAGCGGTCCGGGATTGTGAGCTCTCGAACATATCGAACATTGGCATTCGATCAAATTCGAACAAGGCTGTTATATCCTCCTGTTCATTTGAAAATATGATCAACGGGATCGAATTGGAGGCCGTCGCGTACAATATCATCGAGAAATGTCAATTCACAGATTCCAGAAAAGGAGTTCACCTTACCCAAGGATCCAAAATGAACCGTATCGAACAATCCTCTTTCAATTCATGTAATACAAGCATAGGTTTAAGGGGATCAGAGGAAAACATCATCGAGAATAATTCTATGGCAGGGACCAAGAAGGACAACACAATCGAAGGAGCCTTTGGGATCAGTGCTTATTACTCCGGATCTAACCAGATCATATCAAATGACATTTTCGATCTTGATAACGGTTTGTATCTTTTCGCTTCGGAAAGAACAATGATCATCAACAATTCATTTGTTGATTCGGATATTCGCATTCTTGGAATTGGTGTTCACCACTACACAGGACATACGATCACCCTGGATAATACGATCAACAACAGGAAGATATACTACCTGGATTCGATCAATGCTTCGGACCTTTCATTCGAAGATGAACCGGGACAGATAATTGCTGTAAATGTCCACGACCTGAATATCCGGGGCGTGGGTCATTCGGGAAATGGAGGGCAGGATGAGCATGATAACTGGACATGTCATATCGCCTTGGCATATTCACATGATATCAGAATCGAACAATGCACCTTCGAAAATGGGATGATAGGTATTGAGATCATAACATCCCGATCCATCACCATCTCCGAGAATCTGTTCAAGAACCTGGATCGAGGCATCTGGGGAAGAGATTCATCGAACCTTGTTCTATCCGATAATCGATTCGGTTCGGGTATTATTGAAGGCATCTATCTTTTCCTTTGCTCTGGAAGTATGGTAACAGATTCCACATTCCATGGGCTTGAAACAGGGTTGAGAATATTTGGATCATGGAATAATTCCGTGATCGGATCGTTCTTCACCGAAAATGGAAAGGATATTTTGATCGGACAGAACTCCATGGAAAATACAGTTCGGGGAAATATGTTCCTTGGAACTGAAAATGCTTCAATAACATTGGAGATAGATACAGATAGAAACGTTATCATCGACAATGCCTTCCTCTCCCTGGAGGATCCAAAGATCGGCCCTGACAACGAGACGCTCTTCATGGAATGCAGTGGTTTTTCGAACAGGATAGAGAAGAACTACTGGAGCACCGGACCTGGTTCAGCAGAGTTGGATCAGGAGTATCTCGACCAGCCCATGAACATATCTGGCTATGCTGGTTCCCGGGACCCGTATCCGCTCACTAACATCCCAAGGTCCATACTATCTGCTCCCTGGAAACTATCGGTCGAGATGTTGAACTTGACCCATCTAAGGATCACTTGGAACGCCTCGAAGCTTATAGGCATCACAGAAGATATCGAATATGTTCTCACAGTGATCAATGAAAGCAGCAAAGAGGTTCTGGAGCGAATCATTGTCAATGATCAAAACGAGACGCTATATGTTGAAATTGAATACGACCGGTCCGACATCGTGGTCCATGTCCAGGCACAGATCCTCAACCACACATCTTATCCCAATTCAACAATATTCCCAATACCAAATGAAGGACCGAGAATATTCACCGATCTCGATATCGATGGAAGAACAATAAACTGGACCGAGATAGATGTAACATGGACCGTATCATCCAATTTCACCGATGAGTTCATGCATTTCTATTCCATCGATGGGGAGCACTGGATCGAGATCGAGGATCCGCATTTCATCCTGTCCGGGGTCCATGAGGGGGACTTCACCTTCCGGATCTCGTCAATGGACCTTCTGGGGAACATGAACGAAAAGAGGTTCGAGTTCTACTGGGACAATACCGCTCCCACGTTCAACATCACATCTCCTGTCGAGGGATCACTGCTCCCTGGAGAATTTTCCGTCAACTGGACATTCGATCAGGAGGACCCCGATATTGATCATATGGAGTGGACGCTTGATGGTGATCGCTGGATCGAGGAATATGATCAGGCGGAGGGAAAGACCTTCGCCCTGTCCACCGGAGAGCATCATCTCACGTTAACAGCATATGATATCGCCCTGAACCGATTTTCAAGGTCCATGGATCTTCTGATCGATGCGGACCCACCGGAATTCGTTATCGAGAAGATCCCGAGATCGACCGATCCACTTATCTTCGAGATACTGATCATGTTCTCCGAAGATGTATCCATTGATGATACGGTCATTTACATGGTCGGGGATCCGGGTCGGATCACCTGGGATAATGCAAGGACAGCACATTATCTTCCAAGTCTTGAGATGGAATACGAGATGATGTACCATATATTCGTAAGCACTATCGACCTCGCAGGAAATAAAATGGAAGGGGAGGACTCATTTTATTTCATTTTACCTCCCGAAGGATACGGAGTTCTTCATGCTGTCATCAAAGGCAAAGGGCTGAATGAGAACATACGGGGTATCATGTACCTGGACGGATCCATCCACAATGATACTATCTACCCCGGAAATATCCATATCGATGATCTGCTTCCGGGAACATACATTATCACCTTCGAGTTCAATGGATATGAACAGTACATTATCGATGTGGAGATAGTTGCCGGACATGAAACTGACCTTGGAACGATAGAGCTTGTTCCGATAGGTGATCCGGAAGTAAAAGACCACTCGACCTTCATCATGATCGGTGTCGTATCCATGGCTGTGATCGCTATACTTTGCCTCTTGATCATCAAGAAAGGTAGGGATGGAACATATGAGGAATGATCCGGCAGATGATCTTTAGTAACCATCTTCCTGCAAATGAAGAGCTCCCTCGAAAATCGGAGTGTTTTCTTATCCGAAATTGAGCAGGCTTGTTCACTACTGGCCTACCAATATGAGAAAAAAACCCATTTACCGGATCCATTCTCGATCTTATGATCTGGAAAAGTTTCCTTATCTTCCATTTCTTCGTTCTGTTGGATGAGATCTACATAGATATGGTTTAAATAGAAAAAACCATTCTCATCAATGACCCGGGACAGGAAGCAAATTCCTGGAACAGGTCAAGAAAACATACACTTGATGCCTTTTCACGAGTAAAAAGTGAATGGGCATGGAAGGAGGCAAATCAAATGGACGTCGAAGAATTTATGAATGGTGTCATCGCCAGAAATCCTGGTGAAAAGGAGTTCCACCAGGCTGTCAAGGAAGTCGCAGAATCCGTTCAGCCTGTTCTGAAGAAGCATCCAGAGTATGAAAGAGCAAGGATCCTTGAAAGGATCGTCGAGCCGGAGAGGCAGATCCTGTTCAGGGTTCCCTGGGCGGACGACAATGGAGAGATACATGTGAACAGGGGTTTCAGGATCGAGTTCAACTCGGCCATCGGACCCTACAAGGGAGGGCTCAGGTTCCACCCGTCTGTCTACATCGGTATCATCAAGTTCCTCGGGTTCGAGCAGATCTTCAAGAACTCCCTGACCGGGCTCCCCATCGGAGGCGGCAAGGGAGGATCCGACTTCAACCCCAAGGGCAAGTCCGACATGGAGGTCATGAGGTTCTGTCAGAGCTTCATGTCCGAACTCTTCAGGCACATCGGACCCAACACCGATGTCCCAGCAGGAGACATCGGCGTGGGTGGAAGAGAGATCGGTTTCATGTTCGGCCAGTACAAAAAGCTCAAGAACAGTTACGACTCGGTCCTCACCGGAAAAGGACTCAACTGGGGCGGCTCACTCGTCAGGCCTGAAGCAACAGGATACGGAGCAGTTTACTTTGCCAAAGAGATGCTCAAGACCAGAGGAGAGTCCTTCGAGGGCAAGACCGTTGTAATTTCCGGGTCAGGAAATGTTGCTCAGTATGCTGCCCAGAAGGTCAACCAGCTCGGTGGAAAGTGTGTTACCATGTCCGACTCTTCAGGTTACATCTACGATCCGGACGGAATTTCAGGTGAAAAATGGGACTTCGTCATGGACCTCAAGAACAACAAAAGGGGCAGGATTAAGGAATACGCAGAGAAGTTCGGAATTGAATACTTTGAGGGCCAGAGGCCATGGGGCGTTGCGTGTGATGTGGCAATCCCCTGCGCAACCCAGAATGAGATCAACCTCGAAGAGGCAAAAACACTCGTTTCGAACGGATGCATTGCTGTCTCGGAGGGAGCCAACATGCCCACCGTTCCAGAGGGCGTGGACTACTTCATAGAGAACAAGATCCTCTTCGGACCTGCAAAGGCAGCCAACGCCGGCGGTGTAGCTACCTCTGCCCTCGAGATGGCACAGAACCATGTGGGAATTCCGTGGACCTTCGAGAAGGTCGACAATGAGCTCCACCAGATCATGATCAACATCCACAAGAACTCCTGGGATGCTGCGAAGAAGTTCGGACACGAGGGCAATCTTGTGATCGGTGCAAACATCGCAGGTTTCCTGAAGGTAGCTGACTCCATGATCGATCAGGGTCTCGTCTGAGATCCGAAAACATCAACACCATGGGGGCCTCTTCCGGGGCTCCCTTTTTTTATTTTTTCCATATTTTTATAAGCAAATACCAAATTTCTCGTATTGGAAAACAATTTATTATCCACGATCTCTTCATCATTTACTGGCATTAAATGTAAATAGAATGATAAGTGATAAATAGGTCCATTCAATGATGCTACCGAACTGA
>JAYEPK010000137.1:0-1108 GCA_034723935.1 Thermoplasmatota archaeon | reverse complement strand
TCTCCAGCTCATGTCTGATCCGTTTTAGTGCCTCCCTGTTCCTCTGCCCATAACGATACTCCATCCCTTCCATGGCTAGTTTCTCCAGCAGGATCTTATCGTCATGAAGTGTCCCGGTAAAACTCTTTTTGTTCTTCCCCGTGGTGAAATCAAACTCCATCCAGCAATCATTCATCACACGCTCACTATTTCTCCAGATCTCGGGATACTCTTCATAAGCACAGCGCAGCAAGTCCGGTGGCAGCAGCACCTCGCTCTCCAGTGCCATCTGATGCGGCTTCAGTTGGCTCAACAGGATGTTATGATCTATGGCCCTCAAATGCCGGTGCAGTGCATGCTCCTTCTGATGGAGAAAAGTTACAGGGTGACGTACAATCAACCGGGAGAGGTGAATAAAATCCTCACTTCCCGATGGAGTTCAGACCGCTCCCGGTTGATTGTACGTCACCCTGTAACTTTTCTCCATCAGAAGGAGCATGCACTGCACCGGCATTTGAGGGCCATCGATCATAACATCCTGTTGAGCCAGCTGAAACCACATCAGATGGCACTGGAGAGCGAGGTGTTACTGTCACCGGACCTGCTGCACTGTGCCTATGATGAGTATCCCGAGATTCGGAGGAACAGTGAGGGTATGATGAAAGATTGCTGGATGGGCTTTGATTTCACCACGGTGAAGAACAAAAAGAGCTTTACCGGGACACTTCATGATGATAAGATCCTGCTGGAGAAACTGGCCATGGAAGGGATGGAGTATCGTTATGGGCACAGGAACAGAGAGGCACTGAAACGGATCAGACATGAACTGGAGATCATCGACAGGCTCGGTTTTTCCTCCTACTTCCTGATCACCTGGGATGTGATCAGATACTCTATGTCACGCGGGTTCTACCATGTGGGAAGGGGCAGTGGTGCCAACTCCATCGTTGCCTACTGCCTGCGCATTACCAATGTGGACCCCATCGACCTGGACCTCTATTTCGAGCGCTTCATCAATCCCAAACGGACCAGTCCACCTGACTTTGATATCGATTTCTCATGGAAGGAACGGGATGAAGTGCTTGATTATCTCTTTAAAAGATATGGGCGGAAACATACGGCACTTATC
>JAYEPK010000136.1:0-1108 GCA_034723935.1 Thermoplasmatota archaeon | reverse complement strand
AGCTCCCTCGGGAGTGATGGATGATTTCGTAGCGCTTCCGCTTACGATCTTCTACTGGGCCCGCATGGGGGGTGATTACACCGAATATGCTGAAGGGACAATACTGGTTCTATTGGTTATACTGCTCTCGATGAATGCGGTAGCCATTTTCATCAGATATCGATCACAGAAAAGGAGGGATTGGTAATGGGAAAAGAAAAGGATGGAAGGAAGAATGGTCTTCCTGATCGAAGATCGAAGGATGATAGCAATCCCAATGATATCATCATCAAGGATGTAAACATCTTCTATTCAGGTAAACAGGCAATAAAGGACGTATCAATGAGGATCAGGGAGAATCAGGTCACGGCATTCATAGGGCCCTCGGGGTGTGGGAAATCGACACTCCTTCGGAACATCAACAGGATGAACGAGGAGATCGTTGGCTGTACATTCGATGGCCAGATACTCTGGAAGGAGCAGGATATTCTCGATAAGAAGGTGGATCCTGTATCATTAAGAAGGAGGATCGGGATGGTATTCCAGAAACCGAATCCCTTCCCGAAATCCGTCTTTGACAATATTGCCTATGGTCCAAGGATCCTTGGCGTTAGGAACAAGAAGAAGCTAACAGAGATCGTTGAGAGGAGTTTGAAGGATGCTGCTCTTTGGGAAGAAGTTAAGGATAGATTGAAGGATTCGGCAATGGGACTATCCGGGGGACAGCAGCAAAGGCTCTGCATAGCAAGGGCCCTTGCCGTGGAACCGGATGTGATACTCATGGATGAGCCGTGTTCGGCTCTGGACCCCATCGCAACATCAAAGATCGAGGACCTCATCAATGAACTGAAGAAGGAGTATACCGTGGTCATTGTTACACATAACATGCAGCAGGCAGCAAGGATCTCTGATCATACTGGCTTCATGTATCTTGGTGAACTTATCGAATTCGGTAAAACAAAACAGATCTTTGAGAACCCAAAGGAAAAGCTCACGGAAAACTATATTACAGGCAGGTTTGGATAGGTGAAATTATGCCAGAAAAATTCGACAGGGAAATGGAATTGCTCAACGGAGACATAAAGAAAATGGGAAATCTGGCTACCTCAATGCTTCTGGATTCAGTGGA
>JAYEPK010000135.1:0-5281 GCA_034723935.1 Thermoplasmatota archaeon | reverse complement strand
CCACGATGGAACCCTTTGCCATCTGTATCCCTCGGTTCCTGCTCTCCCCTCTCTGGGCGGCATACTGTTTGAGGATGATGAAGGAATATTGTTTTTGGATGTTCCTTACTATGTTCTGTGTCCCATCGGTTGATGCGGCATCTATTATGATGACCTCTATGGGGGACTCCTGAATGACAAGCGAATCCAGAAGATCCCTTATGTTTCCCGCCTCGTTCTTAACGGTCACGATGACCGAGATCAGTTCCTTTTCCTTCGCTTCTCTTTTCATCCAATTACACCAGATCACTTGTTCTTGTATACTATGAAATCACCAAGGGTCATCCCTCTGGAGTCTGCGGAGTGGGAGGTGTGGACCTCCTCCACGGCTTCCATGAGCCTGATCTCCAGGGTCTTCTCCAGCTTCTTGATCAGTTTGTCAGAAGGGTGGATCTCACCGTTCTCGAGCTTGCTTATTATACTCACCCTCTCACTTAGCTTCTTTCCCAGGTCCTCTCTGGACCATCCTTTTCTTTCCCTTGCTCGCTGGATCGTCTTTGAATAATCACCTGAAAGCTCCTTGTTCCGATCTGACAGGGCATCCGGTCTCAATGGTCTCTGCGGGACCGGTCTTGCCGGATCTGTCAAAGGGGGTGCGGCCTCTTTTCTCTCTTTGATCACCTTTCCGAACCTGACACAATCAGGGCACACATACATCCTGGCACCAGCCATCTCCACAAGCTGAACTCTTCCTTTCCTTCCGCATCTCTCACATTCTGGCATTGGCATACCCCTTATCATGGTCAATCGTTAGTGAGCCTATATAGATACCCCTTGATCATCCCATTCCCCATGTGGGTTTCTCTTTTCTTTTAACCGAGATGATGTGGTCAAGGACCTCTTTTTCCTCGATGGTGAGGTCGCTGGTCATAAGATAGGGGACCTTTGATTCGGGAAGATCGATGTACAAGATATCCTCCTCGTTGAAGTGGCGTCCGACCATGGGACCCTGTATGGCCATTGCGACCTCCTCCCCCATCTTCGCCTCCTTCAGCGTCTTCTTTTCAGCCTGCATGGATACTATCTTCCCTATGGTCCTGCCGTCCTCTCTCATTACGGATTGGTTCGATCTGATCCTGCCTGCCAGGATCCTTACCCCGACAACCGCAGGTTTTGACACCCTGAAGGTGTGGTCAAGCATGACAAGGATCTTGGCCGGATGGGCATATTCCAACCTTCTCTCATCATCAAGTTCTCTTTTCCTGTTCTTGTACCATTTTTCATGGTCCTCGATGATCTTGTAGATGACATTGTTAGTGATAAGTTCGATCTCATTTTCATCGGCGAGCTCCTCCACCCCGGGAAGAAGCTTGACATTGAAGGCCAGTATCAAACGTTTCAGAGGGTCCTCGAAGGAGGATATCTCCTTTATGTCCCTCTCCGAGATATCTCCCACTTCCGCCTTCCGGATCTTGATATCCTTCTGTCCGAGAAGATGATGCATAGCCTCAAGTGAACCTATGGCGTCGGCCTTTATGAATAGTCCATCGTCATCCACCTCTATGGAGATCTCCGTCAGGCCCTTGACCTCTGCCACTGCCATCTCCTCGGTCACTTCTCCCGATATTACCCTGATTGGAGCACCGGCGATCACCTCATCCGCTCCTTTAGCCAGTATCTTTACTCCGCATGCGGCATGGACCTCCGGAATGTTCTCGAACTTCTCCCTGGGGTCCCTGATCTCATCCATCGGTTTGGGTTTTAAAAGTGATTTCACCCTGAGGACGACTGGCTCTCTCCTTGTACCCATAACGACCCTGTCATCCTTTCTTATCACTCCGCTGAAAATGATGGAGTCAAGGGTCGTCCCCAGTCCTTTCTCCTCTTTGACCTCCAGTATGGTACCTTCTCCGGGTCCATCCTCGGCATCCAATTCCTCGTTCAGGAATTTCTGGGCCAGACCAATGAGGAGCATCAGAGCGTCCGGTATGCCGGTACCGTTGACAGCGGACATCGGGACCATTGCTATGTTCTTAGTGAAATCGTTGACCCTGGTATAGAGGTCAGCATTGAAACCGTGGGAGGAGAGATCACCCATGAGGGAATATATACGGTTGTCCAGTTCGTTCTTCAGCAGTTCATCCTGCTCCTGCAGGTTCATTATGAACGGTTGGTCCCTGCTTATCTTCCAGCCGTTTATCCTGTCCAGTTTGTTCAATCCAATAATGAAAGGTGTCTTGTACTGTTTCAGTATATTGATGGATTCAAGTGTCTGTGGTTTGATGCCTTCCATGACATCCACAATGAGTATTGCAAGGTCTGCAAGTGAACCCCCTCTTGCCCTGAGGGTCGTGAAGGATTCGTGGCCGGGGGTGTCGATGAAGAGCAGGCCGGGTATTGCAAGGTCCTTCCCCTGAAGGAGGGGCCCGCATACCTCCAATATTGCTTCCATCGGTACCTCAGTTGCACCGATATGCTGTGTGATCCTGCCGGCTTCCCTGTCCACCACTCCTGTTCCTCTTATTCTGTCCAGGAACGTTGTCTTTCCGTGATCGACATGTCCAAGGACGGATACGATCGGCTGTCTTTTTCTCATAGCCTACACCACACGAATGGAGCCCATACACTAGGTGTTATAATAATCTTGCAAGGGTTCGTTGAATTGTTACACAACCATATGATCTATGAGTATCGATCGGGCGAAAACAATTGAGTTACGTGTGTCAGAATCAAACAGCAAGATAGCTCTATTAAAACAATGTATGTGGGCGATAAATGTACCTTGAAGAACAGTGGATATTCGAGGGTAAACCTTGATCGTTCTCAGTAGGAGACGATCTTTCTTTTACGGATAACATTGTAAGGGGTGTTTATTTCCTTGAGGAGGTCCTCGCCTCCCAACATGATGATGTCCTCTTCAAGTTCCTTCTTAATTTCCTGGAGCTCAAGGGATATCCGTGCGGTCCTTTTTCTGTCGAACATGGTGATGCCTACATGGTATCTCTGATGCATTCTATTTAAGACCTCATCCGGTTTTATTCGAAATGAAGAATAACATCCGTTCACCGTCAACGCGGATTACAATTGCTCTCACTGTTGAAACTATATGGCAAATCCGATCCGGGGTCTTGAAACCGGTGGAGTAGAGTATTCTATACGGGTCGTCCGATACCACCTTTGACAACTCCTTACTTGTCAGCACCGGCAAATGATAGACCATGGAGCTGGTGTTCAGACCCAGCTCCCTCCTTATGTGGTCCAGGTTCTCAACGACATGGTCGAATGACCTCTGCCGTGCCTTGTTCTTGATCACGTCCTCTTACCCTGGTGGGGAAAAGAGTGGGAAAAGAAGCCCACTACTCTTCTATATCCGTTTTTCTTGAGCCACGAGCGAGAAACCCGGCAGCCCCACCTATCACCAGAGCGGCAGCAACTATTCCGATCAATCCCAAAGTAGAAACTTCAGGGCTCTCAGACTTCACATTAGTTGCCAGCTCTGAACCTGGTCTGAATTTTACAACCCTATTGGTGTAGCTCCTTCCAGGTTCAAGTGTGACCGTTCCATCATCGTTGGTGGGAATCTCTTTACCATTATCATCATTTGATGCCACAACAACAAAGGATTTCAGGTTAATGGTCAGATTAGTTGGGCCGGGTATCTTCAAGTGTATATCTCCTGCCTCGTCGGTCTTTAAGCGTCCAAGTCCTGAAACCTCCACCCAAGATCCTGAAAGAGGCTCTCCCGTCTCGTTCATCACGAACTTGATGGAAACCACATTCCAGGGTCCTATGGGTCTTGGAATGAGATAGAACGGGTGATATGTCTCCTCATCGCAGACAACGGTGACCTCTGCGCTCTCGGTCGAATAACCGGACAGTGAGATCTTCACAATATATATTCCGGCAGGAACAGTAAAGGTGTATAACCCATTCGTTCCCAGGGTCTGTGCATCCATTGGTGTGAATGGAGTTGCAGCGTTGTATATTGTTGCCTGTGCACCTGCGGCGGGATCGTAATTGTACAATTTGTATACCTTACCGAACACTGTGCCGTTGCATATATCTGTCTGGTTGACCGAGATATCCACCCACATGATATCCATGGAAGATAGTGGGAAATCAACCGGAAGCGATGTGGCAGTTGTCGTAGTACCACCGATCAGATGGTATTCCACACTCACAACAGAATAGCCAGGGTGCGAACCGTCTATGATCCAGTCGGATGACAGGTCCGCAACGGGGTTGAATTCGAACATACCACCGGGGCCCGTACTCTGGGGCGGATATGTCGATCCGCCCAGGTTCTCCGCGGTTATGCTGAAACCGGGTACGGGGGATCCGTCGCTTTCAAGCGTCACCTGTCCGAGTATCTCGGCGTATTCCTTTGTCCTGAGCTTGAACGCGAAGTCAACCCTTCTGCTGACGCTGGTCACGACGTCCGACCATGAACCCACACCGGTAATGCCTGTTTGATGGTCGTAATATCGTATGGAATAAGCGGTCGGGTAGGAGATATCCAGCTCATAGGTCAAGCCAGATGTCACGACCTTGCTGTATGTTCCGGTCGTGTCTGTGACGTCAAAGATCCCCGGTGACACCAGATGTTCCATGACCACAACTCCACTGACCTCCAAACCGCCGAAGTCGTCCAGGAATACCTTTCCCCAGAGCTTGGTTCTTTCCGAAGGGGGTTCCGATTGGTTGACATAGATGTTAACCCACATCACAGTCATGGGAGAGTGTGTGAAGGTTATCGGGAGTCCAGCAGCGGTCATGGGGGTCCATGAGGACAGGAAGTCATACTCCACGAGGGATACGGCGTGCACAGGGCTGTATCCGTCTACCATCCAATCCGTGGAGAAATCGGAAATCGGAGAGAACATGAAATGGCCGAATGTGTCCACCATGGTCGCAGGGAACAATTGTGCGGAGTTGTACGCCTTCACCTCGAATCCCGTGATCGGGGTATGGGTCGTATAATCCAGCACCTGGCCGGCGATGATACTGAATTCCCTGTTATCCAGTTTCAGGATGAAATCGACATGCCTTGACATGCCTGATGCAACCGTTCCGCTCCAGGGAGCCGCTCCGGATGTCCCGGTGTAGTAGTCCATGTAGGAGACCGACATACCTCCCGGATAAAGCGCCTGAAGCGCATATGTATCGGGTGATACGAACTGATGATAGTAGCCTGAGGAATCGCTGATGTCAAAAACACCAGGTGACGGGATCAACTCCATGAGAGTTGCCCCGGTCAGCGGTGTTGACATGGAGTTGAAATATACGTGACCCCAGATCTCGG
>JAYEPK010000134.1:0-1110 GCA_034723935.1 Thermoplasmatota archaeon | reverse complement strand
ATCGGTAACGGTCACAACGGTCTCGAAGCCGGGGACATCTCCGTCACCGGGAATGAACCAGAGATCACCGGACGAAGAATTGAAACCATAGTTTACCCCCTCCATCGGAGAGGTAAGTACATCTCCTATATCCCAGGAGAACTCGAGTTCGTCCCCATCCATGTCCTGCGCCCTTACCCTGACCTCGACCATCTCTTCCTGCTCGACATCGTACATGAACTGCTCATCCCATTCCTGAAGGGATGAGGAGCCTATGCTCCTCATCTCCGGAGGGTCGTTGACAGGAGCTATCTCGATCACGATATCCAGTTCCGCGAACTTCTCGAAGAACTCACCATCGGACGCATTGATCCTCACAGTGAATACACCATTGACATTCGGTTCCGGCATTATCTTCAATCTGAATTCAGGAACTCCTACCGTGCCGTTGTTCACTATCTCAACGGTGAGGTTCTCATCCTCGTAATTCCTGTCATCCCATTCACCTCTCTCGTCGAGGATCAGGTAGGTGAATGAAGGCTCGATGCTGTTGGGGTCCGAGAACAGATCATCGAGGACGAGCCATGTCACATCGGTGTCCTCCACGAGAGCTACAATGAATGCATCTCCCCAATCCGATTGCGGAGCAATATTATCATCCACGATAGGACCTGATATCTTCCTCGATCCGCTCTCCTTCTTGATCGCCCATTCCTTCCCATCCGAAGCGGAGATATTGAAATTATGAAAAGCATCCGTCCCGATCTGTCTGCCCGGGACCTCGATGAAATATTCCACTCCGACGGTATAATTGTAAGTTAAAAGTGATACGGGTGAAAGCTCCTTGAAGAATTCTCCATCCAGCCACAGTTCCACATGTTTTGCGGTTTCGTTCTGGGGGTCCTTGTAAACCACCGAGAACCTGAAAATATCATTCGAATCTCCCCTTGTCGGTTCCACCTTCGCATCCATGATCACTGGTCTTTTATTCGGAATATTCGCATTGATATCCAGACCAAGATTGTACGAAGCGCTTCCTCGAGTTGTACTATATGTCCTCTGACCATTGGATGTAACACCATAGGATCGTATCATCACACCAATGTACATCTCCGTGCAGTTCTTCTCAAC
>JAYEPK010000133.1:0-1114 GCA_034723935.1 Thermoplasmatota archaeon | reverse complement strand
CAATGCTATTCCGATAGAAAGGATCAGGACTAACACGACAATGATGATCAATATTAGGAATATCCCTATAGAGGTTTCCGAGGTTTCATGAAGTACTGCCTGTTCCTGTCCGATGGAGATCTCTTTCATTGCGATCATATTGGAGGAGCCGGAGGATTCTTCATAGTTATCCTTTGAGATCGTCCACTGGAACGGACCTTGTGGTATGCTCATCTCGAAAGTTCCATCCAAATTTGATTCTGTTGTGTAGGTTTTCCCATCGGATGCAATGACCTCGATTTCCGCACCACTGATAGGACTCCCTCCGGCATCCATCACAATACCTTTCAGAACACCATTAATGACAACCGTTATCCTCACCGTGTCCTCATCAGTATTCCCTGCTGTATCAGTGACCTTGAGTTCAATCTCGTATTCACCAGGAATCTCAAAGATGAAAGAAACATTCCTCCCGTTGAGATTTTCCACTTCACCATCGTAAGTGAATAACCAGATAAAATCATTGATCAGGTAATTATCCGAGGACTGGGAACCATCCAGATATATCAACGATCCAACACCAATAATCATGTCAATACCTGCAGAGGCCACTGGGTCTATATTATCATGAACGGTAACATTCATTATATCCCAAGCAATCAAACCTGATCCATCGATCACGGTCAATTCGATATGGTACACTCCGGGTATGTCAAAGGTAAAAACAGGGGCAGGACCATATAGTTCGATCTCGGACGATCCGTATCCAAATGACCATGTATGGTTGTTTATAGCTACATTATCAGTGCTCAAGGTATCCTCGAAAACGACCTCATCTCCACAATCGACCGAGATATCAGGACCTGCATTTGCAATAGGTTCCGTTATGTCGTAAACAGTTATAGTGATCGTATCTGAATCCTGGTTTCCCGATACATCTTCAACGGTCAATGTTACATTGAAGATGCCAGGTACGTTGAATTCATATTCAACATCAGGTCCGTATAATAGCACTAATGGGCTCTCCTCGATCGACCATGTGAAGTTCACGATCCTATAATTATCGTGGCTATCAGTTCCGACAAAGTTGATCGTCCATCCTTCTTTGATATTAGTGGATTCACCTGCATCCGCT
>JAYEPK010000132.1:0-5306 GCA_034723935.1 Thermoplasmatota archaeon | reverse complement strand
GGAGCGAAAATGGCTGAACCGGAAGGCAAAGGCCGAAAACTGGAGTGAAGAGAGGAAGACGCTCAAGCTTCTCGACACCTACATGCTCATGACGGGCCTGTACATTGCAGAAGCGGCCATAGGCATACTGCTGGCCGTGTACATTGTCGTCATGGGATGATATTTCAAGTAAAATCCATATAGATGACACCGTTTTCCCCCATCATGGAGAAGAAGAGACGGGGTAGGATCATCAAATTCCTGTTTCTTGCATTTTTCTTCGTTCTCGGAGCCATTCTGATAGCTTCTGCCGGACCCGACATCTTAAGCGAGATAAAGGGACTTGATCCACTGTTCCTTGGACTGGCCATCAGCTGCTACCTGGGGCTCCACCTTGCATGGGGGATAAAGTTCTTCCTTCTGGTCAAAAGAAGGGTGAAAAATGCATATTTTCCCTATGTCCTTCTTGCGAACATGGCGGGGAATTTCATCAATGTGACCACGCCTAGCGGCAGGATGGCAGGGGAGCCAGTTCGTGCGAAAACGATAGCCTCAAGATACGGGTCCCGTTTCTCAACTGTATTTGCTGCGGCAATGGTCGACAAAGCATCTCTCACCATCGCACTTCTCTTGTTCCTCATTCCCTTGGCGATCTTTGCGACGATCTCCTTCAATATGCCTCCACTGCTCCAGTATCTGACCATCGGTTTCGTCCTCTTCTGGGTTGTGATCGGAGCTGTTTCCTATATATTGTTCCGCAACATGAGCGAGGCAAGGTCCATGAAGATGGGGGCCATCATCCACAAGATCTCCAGATTGATACTTGGAAGCAGGTCAAAGGATCGATCCTATTTCATTGAAAAAGCAAGGCAAGGTATCAAGGAGTTCAAGGATTCCTTCAAGTTCCTGGCAAAGGACCCCCTCTACATGGGGGTGGATCTCCTGCTGGCCCTTTTAACATACGGTTTTCGTTTCGCAGCAGCATACATGTTCTTTCAGGCTGCCGGTCACAGTGTAGATCTCCTTACCGTGTCTGCCGTTGTCATGATCGCTTTTGCGATCGGTCTTCTCTCGCAGATGCCGGGTATGGTAGGAATTGCAGAATCGACAATGTGGGGACTGTATCTCGCAGCTGGTATCAGACCGACGTTGGCGATAACCATCTCGATACTGACCCAGATGAACTCATACCTGTTCGAGATCGGACTGGGATACTTCGCCATGATCTCCGTGAACTTACTCCTTGCAAGATACAAGGCAAAGAAGGAACGATCATCCAATAAGGTCCTTTGAGGTGCGTTCGATCACCTCTACCATCTCATCATACCAGGTATCTACAATGTCCTTCAGTGTGTTCTGGACCTCTTCCGGAGTAACAGCTTCGTATACATGGAAGATACCGCCACCTTCCCTGTTCAGGAGTTTCTTCTCGACGATATCGCTCGAGACCAGTTTGGTAACGCTCCTGTATGCCGTTGAACGATCCCTTGAGATACGCTCCCCGATCTCCAGAGCCGTTCCCGGGCCGTTGTCGTTCAGCTCTTTGTACACCTTGATATCCAGGGGAGAGAGGTCAAAGAAGCATATCAATGCATTCTCGCAGTTAGCTCCGACACCCCTTGGAAATTCCATCCTTGTCATTTAAGTCCCCCGGTAAGTTCCCTGACATGTACGGGAGAACACCAAAAGACCAATATACTTTTCGCTTGTTCTGCACTTACGCACATTCGCAGATCATGAATGAAATACGATAAAGAGGTGGATGAAAATGGCAGGCAGCAATGATAACATAGTGAATCTTACCGAAGATGGTTTCGACGGTTTTATAACGGAAAACAAGGCGGTCCTCGTTGATTTCTGGGCCGGTTGGTGCATGCCCTGTATAATGCAGGGGACGCTCATCACTGACAAAATAAACATGTTTCCCAAAGATCTAAGGATCGCAAAGATCAACGTGGATGAATATCCCGGCATCGCCAGAAGGTTCAACATCATGGGAATCCCCCAGATGTACCTGATGGTCAATGGAAAGCCCGTAAAAGGTTGGACCGGGGTCACTCCGGTGGAACAGCTCATCGCCGATATCAAAAAACACATCTAGAGCTCCAGTATGGAACAGTCCTTCAGATAAGGGGAATTCAGATCGGTCATCTCCCCTGCGTCCTTATCCGGGATCGGCATAAGTCTGGCCGATAGCGGTTTGTTCCATTTGGAGGATAACGAGGCCATATCCAGGATGGTACTTGCCAGGTCAGATGTCATGGAGCTTCCAGGTAGAGGAACAGCATCCAATCCGGTTCCACAGACCGAGGAGTAAAGAAGCAGCCCCTGAACGGTGTACGACCTGTTATCCGCCCCACACCCCAGCCCTACATCCTCGAGCACCGGGAGCATCAATCCGGAATAGCCGCATGATGGGGCATTCAGGTTCCTCACCGACCTTGTCAGCTCAGAGCATGCGGATAGGGTTCCCATGCTTCCAAAAGGGGAGCCAGTCATTTTTTCTACGGCATTTCCAATGGATTCTTCGGGCCCGAGACCCGGTGCAAGTGAAAGATCGATACCCTTGAAGGCAGGATCATCTCCTACAAGTTCAAGGAGCCGGTCGATCTCTTCCTGATAGATATGGGTGAGCATCTTTCCTGCTTCCCGGAGCCCGCTTGCCCTTTCCGAAGCCCTCCAAACCAGATCACCGTTCTCGAGACCGATGGTCATCGACGGGGTCCCTTCGGAATGATAGGATGCGGGGAAGAACGGAGTATCCGGAGGGCAGCAAGCGATGGAGGCGAACATGAAGTTCTTGGACCCATCCTTTGCTATCCGGGAGATGTCTTTGACCGCCTTTGCTGATGCCAGGACGTTCCCGTGAAGGACACCATCTTCCCTGGTTGCGACCAGGGATGAAGAACAGGTGATCGAGCTGCCTTCGATTATCCTTGGGACCATCCCTATCTGTTCCTCGTTCCTTGCCGGTCCGATGGAGATGAGATCGATCCTGTGGAGCCTTGCAGAGCTTTCAAGGAGGGTGACCTTTTCCATAACATCTTCCGGAGAAACCGATGGATCCGACCATAGATCCGTGCTTATTCTGATGGTCTGGACCTCGATATCGTCCTCTTCGATCCGTTCCTTATTTTCATGCAGAAGATTGGATATCCTTTCTATCGTTCCCTTCTTGAAGATCTCATCGGGAGCGATCCCGACGGTCAAGGTCCTTACCCTCATGAGATGGGGATGGTTCGATGTTGATTAAAGGATTTCCATGAAAGTGTCAAACCTGATATTCCCATACCGTGATCGTTGATCCGGTGTCGATGTTCTTTGAAAAGGCCAGGCCCAGGTTCATCTCTATTACATACCTGCACTCCTTTTCACTGGAATATCTCTCGAGTTCATCATCAGGTATCCCGACACCGGGATCCGCTCTCTCGACCTTTATCACCGTGAACTCGCTGTCAACGAACACCATGTCAAGGGGGATGGATGTGTTCTTCATCCACATTGTCACGAGACGCGGAACTTCGTAGTAGAACAGCATCCCGCGGTCCCTCGGAAGCATATCTCTGTCCATGAGACCGGCGGCCCTCTCCTCTTTGGTATCGGCGATCTCGCAGTCGATGGAGAGCACCTTCTGGTTATCGGTGTAGAATGCGACCTGGGCAAGTCCGCTCCTGTCCTCGGGTTCCTCATCATCACCGAGACATCCCGACAGGGGGAGCAGGAGAAGAATGAATGTGATCGCCCACTTTCTGTTCACTTTGCTCACCTGGGTCATTTGAACAATTGGAACTTCGGTTATATTATTTATGCGACCTCCGTGGCCTTTGAAGTCGATCCCACTACTATTCAAAGGAAATTACGACCTGACAGGTCAAGCTGATATTTGGAACATTGAAGGAAATACTTAATAACAAGAATTTCATTGGAGCGCAAAAAGAGGCTGAACAACATGCTTCCCATCGAAGATAGATGCACATCCTGCGGCACCCCGATCCAGGCTCCCAAGTCAGTTAAGTTCAAGTGTCCCAAATGCAACGACGCATACATCGTGAGATGCGGCCAGTGCAGGGACCAGTCCGCCAATTACATATGTCCCGCCTGCGGGTTCATTGGACCGTGATGGGGGGAGCAATATGGGAGACGTTCTGATCAGGTACAAGGTCATGCCAACAGGCCCCGAAGTGGACCTGCAGAAGATATCGGACAGGTTCGCGACATATGTCCCGGACCACGGACGAGTTTCCAGCTCCGAGATCAAACCTGCCTTCTTCGGTCTCATGATGCTCGAATGGGGCGTGGTCCTGGATGACAGGATCGGAGGCGGAGAGGAACTTGAGAAGAAACTTCACGAGACAGAAGGGGTCCAGTCCATCGAGATACTCGAGATGGGGCTCCTGTAGGTAGTACATGCTCGTTCAAGGCTCTGTTCCCATATTCCCGACCGAGGACCCGGACAAGGTCCGATCCTGCATATTGAACATATTTCCGGATGCAGAGTGTGTGCTGGATAAAAGCAGCATCGTATTCACCACGGGATCCATGGACAGCTTTGTGAACAAGGTCAGGAACCAGGAGATAAGGGATACTGCCCTGATGATCCTGGAAAGAGGTATCATTGACGACACCACCGGCTTCAACCTCAACAAGCAGGTAGCGATCATGGGCCTAGTGAACTTCACGGATGGGGGCACGCTCGGAGTGATCGGGATAGAGGTCAAAGAAGGTGCTGTCGAACTGATAGAGGACATAAGACCTGACCTCGATTAGGACATCTTCGTTCAACACTACTTATATATCCGTCAGAGCAATGGAAGTCCATGGAGTACTGGAACTGCCCTTCAAGAAGACTCCTGCTGATCCTGCCAGCCGCATATCTTCTTATCTTGCTCCTTTTTTCGGTTAACTCTTCTGCATCCAGCACAGCAATGATCGAGATAGAGCAGGATTCCGTCTGGGTGGATGTATCGCCGGGTTCCTACGGCACAGAGAGCATGGATGCAACCGTCAGGTCCAGTTCCGCAAGGAATGTCATACTCGATGTTCACTACGAGCTCGATGCGCCTTCGACATGGAGCGTTGACGGACCGGACCAGCTTTTCATGGAACCTTTCGGGAAAAAGGCGTTCAAAGTGGATATCTTCGTACCCATGGGGGAGCTGGCCGAGAGAATAGGTGAGCTCACGATCACTGCGACCGTCCAGGGAGAGGAAACACTGGACATAGGAAGCGATTCTGTACAGATCAATATACAGGAGTTCCGGCAGATGACCCCTGTAATCGGATCGGATTACATCCTTGACCTCCCTGCAGAGGGGGAGATAGAACTT
>JAYEPK010000131.1:0-1119 GCA_034723935.1 Thermoplasmatota archaeon | reverse complement strand
CGCATATTCATAAGCACAGCCTGTTCCGAACCACAGTACCTTGTCAATTCTCTGGTCAACTACGTCAGCAAGCATCCCAAGGCCTTCTTCGATACGGAGATCTTTCATATATGGACACTTGGTGTAGCCCCTTACACGGACGAGAAGTTCCAGACCAACTTCCGCCACAATTCCTTCTTCGTTGGGGAGAACACCAGGACCGCCGTGAACAGCGGAATTGCTGATTATACGCCGATATTCCTCTCGGAGATACCCTCCCTTCTCAGAAAGGGATCGGTCGAGGTCGACGTGGCCCTCATACAGCTGTCACCTCCCGACAAGAACGGCTACATGAGCCTGGGCATCTCCGTGGACATCATAAAGGCAGCGATCGAACAGGCATCCATCGTAATAGCACAGATCAACACCAACATGCCGAGGATCCTGGGAGATACCTTCATCCACATCAAGGACCTGGACTACATCATCCATCATGATGAACCTCTTCTTGAATTCAAACCGAAGGTGGATGACAACATAGCAATGAAAATAGGAAAGTACGTTTCGAAGATCGTGCAGGACGGGGATACCATTCAGGTAGGGTACGGAAGCATGCCAAATGCCATCCTCTCCCACCTGGATCAGAAAGAACACCTCGGCGTCCACACAGAACTTCTTGGTGATGGCATTGTTGACCTCATCAAGAAAGGGGTTATCGACAATACCCGAAAACCCATCAACAGGGGGAAAACTGTTGCAACATTCTGCATGGGTACAAAGAGCACCTACGAGTTCATCCACGACAATCCCATGATAGAGTTCAAACCCATCGATCAAACCAACAATCCCATCACGATCGCACAGATCGATAACATCACGGCGATCAACAGTGCACTTCAGATAGACCTGACCGGGCAGGCATCCGCCGAATCAATAGGAAGCACATTCTACAGCGGAATCGGGGGACAGGCGGATTTCATGAGAGGGGCCGTGCTTGCAAGGAAAGGCAAGACCATACTCACGCTCAGATCAACTGCAAGGGATAACACCATCTCCAGAATAGTCCCATTCCTTGAAGAAGGGGCCGGAGTAACTTTGAACAGGGGCGACGTACACTACGTTGCCACAGAATACGGTATC
>JAYEPK010000130.1:0-1121 GCA_034723935.1 Thermoplasmatota archaeon | reverse complement strand
GTGGAATTTTCTCCCTTTCAAAGGGTCGTTCTAAATTATTCTCCTTTCAGGAAGCAGAAACTCACCTTTATCAGGTACGCGGAGAGCTTTTCCTGGCTGTGGATGGCATAGGAATCATGAAATGGACCGGCAGTGATTTCATTGCACTTTTGGACCAGGACCAGGTTGGAAATGAGCCAGTTATCCTTATTGGAGCCGAAGAAGAGAAACTGCTCATCCTTACATCCATTGGGGCTCTCTATTCCATGACCGATTCGGATTCCATACCCCGCCATGAAATGACATTTCCATTCATGGACAAGATCACATTCATCGAGCATGTAAGCGATAAATTGGTGTTGGTAGATATAGAAGGTGACGGGATCTCTATCCTGAACCACCAGGGCAGACAGATCGATAAGCTGGGAAACAAGGGGGGGCTCCCTGACAGGGAGATACAGCAACTGTTTATTCGAGAGGATCAGGAGATCTGGATACTGGGCCCCCATACACTTCACAAAATTAATTACCCTTCTCCACTCAACGTGGTGGAATTTGAGTCTTTTGAGACAGGAAGGATTCTGACATCCCTGGTTCTAAAGGAGCGTGTGTTCCTGGGAACCAGCCATGGAATATTCAGTATTGAACAGATGGATCCGGAACTTAACAGGTTACAATTAACGAACCTGACACCAGAAGAGAGAGAATCAATTCATCTGCTGACCACTTCTGAGAATACGGTGTTTGCGGCCGGTTACGATCACCTTCATTCTATTCAAGATGGAGTAGTTGAACTGATGGACCAGGGAAGCTTCACAGGGATCCGTGCACTGAGTAGTAATACACTGGTCGCATCCAATGAAAAGGGTATCATAAGGTATAATCTGACCGAACAAGGTTGGAAGTCCACTCCCATAGATCTCTCACTCTCCTCTTCTCACTCATTTGTGTTGTACGACGATCAGCTGTTTTTCCTTTGCAGGAATGGGGTATACAGACTCACACCTGATATGAAAGGAGCTGAATCCATATCTTTTCATATGGATGAACTGTTGTTCAAGCTGATTCCGTTGGACCTGGAACTGTACCTGGTGGGGAATAACCATGTATATATTTATGATGAGAACGAGGAGACCTTTTTA
>JAYEPK010000129.1:0-19494 GCA_034723935.1 Thermoplasmatota archaeon | reverse complement strand
AACCATCATTCCATGAAGATCGCCGGCTTCAAGGGCCCGCTCCCGCGAGCCTTGTTCATGGGATCATCCTTTTCATCATCCTCTTCCGAGAAGACATGGACCTCGCATCCAAGCTCCCTAGAGAGGAACGGAACAACACTCCCGAGTATCGAAAGCTCCTGTCTCATTGCCCTGTACCTGTCCCTTTCCTCAGCTCCCAATTTCACAACATCCCGAGAGAGCCTGCCGACCATCTTCGGGATCAACTTCCTGTAACCTGAAAGTGCAGGGTCGGATATCAGCTTCTTTATTACCACTCCGGGATCAAGCCTCCCATCCCCGCTGTCAACCATCTCGAAGAGGGTCTCCATAACTTCCCATTTCCAGTCCGATGCAGTGTAGAGGATGATCCTCTTCGGCTCATCTATACCCGTCATCTTCTGTATGTTCCTCAGATCGTCCAGGAGCTTTATCACGTATTCTTCCCTCTTCAAAGCGGTAGGATCGATCTGATCTAGCTTCGCCTCGGGCCACGGGGCCCTGGACACATATCCTGTCTCACCCATCTTCTCCCAGATCTCCTCTGAGAGATGAGGTGTGAACGGCTGGAGCATCCTGGTCCAGCTGTTCATGCATTCCTTCAACACATTCTGGTTCGAACCACCCCGTTTTATATACCAGCGAATGTCACCCGGCAGTGTGAAATAGACAACGTTCGAGGCTTCCCTGAACTTCCCATCGTCCAGGAACTTCGTGGTCTCCAATATCCTCTGCATCATCCTGGAGACGAGCCAGGCATCCATATCTGTCTCCCGGTCAAACTTGATATTGAAGAGCTCGTCGATCTGATCGAATATCCTCTTCATCCTGGACCTGTAATGTGACACGCTCTCCTCGACCCATTCCACATCCATCGAAGAGGATCCGACATGACAGTAGTAGAGCCTCATGGCGTCCACACCGTATTTCCTGATGGCCTCCGGAATGGGTTCGGCTCCCCCCTTTGTCTTGGAGATCTTGTCCCCTCCGGTCATCGTCACCCACCAGTGAACGTAGATCCCCCTGGGCCAGTGTTCCTTTTCAAGGATCGCAACATGATTGAGCAGGAACACCGGGAAATGAACTGTTTTGTGTTCCTTGCCGCTCAGGTTGATATCGAGCGGATACCAGTAGAGGAAGTCCTTTCTTATCTTCTCGACAATATCCATTCTATCATCCGGAAGATCGGACAGATTTCCTTTTCCGGTAAGAACAAGATCGAAGAACCGATCATCCATCCAATCGAGCCGGAGCTCTCCGTTGTTCACATATCTGGATATCGTATAATACGCAGGATAGAGAGTGGAGTCGGAGATGGGTTCGATGGTCCACTCCTTCTTGAACGGGAACTCGGTACCAAGCCAGGACCCTTTTCTGATGCACGCCCTGTCGCCGAACCAATCCAGAACGGCAGGAAGGTCGCGTTTGTACTCCTCCGGGGTTATGTACATCTCCCTGGTCCAATCCTTGGTCCTCTCGGTCCATTCCTCGTCGGAGTACTTGATGAACCATTGGTCAGGTATTCGTCTGATGACCACATCATCTCCGGACCTGCAGACCACCGGCTCGGAGAACTCGTAGAAGACATCGGCAAGCCCCATGTCAATGAAATCGACCCTGAGCGTGTCCTTGATCCGGGAGACCCTGAGCCCTGCATAATCCTGGCAGTTCGACATCAGGACCCCCGAATGGAACTCTTCCTTGTAGATGGCTCTCGTCGCCTCTTCTAGCTTCGCGTCCTCATGCTGGTTCTCTATGCCCATCTCTTTGCATATCAGGCCTGCAGGGTCCTCAATGTGTTCCTTCCTTGCCTGTATCAGTGTGATCGGTTCGATGGCCATCACTTTCTCTACATCAAGTCCAAAGGGGTTCTTTCCTTCCTTCAATTCCTTCTTTACATCCTTCAGGGCGATCCAATCAAAAGGCGCGTGTGCCGGAACGGACATCACAACACCCGAGGCTACTTTCGGGTCCACAAATTCCCCAGGCAGTATAAGGATCTCGACACCTACAGGTGTCCTGCAGGTCTGTCCTATCAGCTCTGACCCCTTCACTGTCCCGGCTTTCTCGATCGCTCCCCTTCCCACCATCTGATGTTCCAGCTTGTTGAAAGCCTCTGGAGATAACACCCATATTTCCTGCCCCACCCTGGCCTTCACATACTCGACATCGGGATGGAGCCACATATTGGTGACACCGAAGACCGTCTCCGGTCTGAGTGTTGCAGCGGGAAGAACAGTGCCGTCCATCAGCCTGAACTTCAGTGCTGTGAACTCCTGGACCTCTGCATTGCCACCCTGGGAAATGTCGGTCATGGATGTGTCAACGGCTACAGGTCCGCAGACCGGACAGTAGGGAGCAAAATGTGGTTTTGTGATCAGAAGGTCCTTTTCCATAAGCTTTCTGAACTGCCAGGAAATGAACTTCTTGTACCCGGGGGAGACTGTGGACATGCATCGGGAGAAATCCATTCCAAACCCGAACCTCTTCCAGTAATCCTCGATGTAAACGTTCGAGAAGAACTCGATAAGCTCGTTGACATCCCCAAGTTCCCTGATCTTCTCCTTTGGGCACCCGTTCTTGATCATGTATTTGATCGTTCTGGGGTCGTTCCTCTCGATCCTCTTTGCAAGGGCAATTGCGGGAATGCCGGAAGCATGGAAACCCACGGGGAACAGGACATCGTGCCCGGTTACCCTCTTGTATCTTGTGATTATATCTGAGTAGGTGAAACCTCTCATGTGGCCGACATGGAGGTACCCGGAGATCCCCGGATAGGCAAAGATAAGGAAGAACTTCTTTTTTCCACTATCCGGACCAACAGGTTTGAAGACGTCATCCTCTTCCCATTTCCTCTGCCACTTCTCCTCTATGGAAGATGAGTCAAAACCCGTCATTTACTTTCACACCCTTGCTGAATTACACTGTTCTGTGCACAGCGACCATGTGTATAATGTATTATTAAAAGACCTTTTCTAACGTAGGAAAAAATGTCTTTGGCCTTCCCGCCCTGAAAACCTTCATAAAGGAGATCCACGTTGTGGGGGCGGGGAAAGACATAGTCGGGTTATCGGGGTTCGATGGTTTTGTTTGTGGAAGGGGGGGATGGGGATTATTTTGTAATAGGTCCAGGTAGTCAGTTCTTGTTATTGATCCAGCTGTAATTTCATACTCGGAACGTATATCAGATATCCAATTTGAAACCGATATACGGAGCGTTGTAGGTCAAGGAGCCCATGGAGATGACGTCAACATGGGGAGCGTAACCGGATATCTCATCAAGACCGATGCCTCCGGATGCTTCAAGTATTATATCCTTGCCCTGCTCATCAGCAGCCTTGATGATCTCCGCCGAGGCAATGGCCACACTCTCCGGTGAGAAGTTGTCGAGCATAATTATATCGGCCCCTGCATTAACAGCAGCCAGTCCAGAAGGGATCTCCTCTATCTCCACCTCAATTTTGATGTAGGGTCCAAAGCTCTCTTTCAGCATCTTGACCCCGGCAATTACCGCATCCGGTCCGCCTCCAAGGGCGTTTAGATGATTGTCCTTGAGCATTGCGAGCGATGACAGGTCCATTCTATGTGGAAGCGCTCCCCCGTCCATCAATGCTCTCTTTTCGAAAATGGAGAAACCGGGAGTTGTCTTTCTGGTTCCGGCAACCCTTGTTCCCGGGGATGCTTTATCCGCGATGTCGGATGCTTTCCCGGATATCGTGGCGATCCCGGACATTCTGGAAAGTATGTTCAGGGCGACCCTCTCCCCCCTCATTATCCCGCTTGTAGGACCTGTGATCTCGATTATCTCTGTCCCTTCTTTCACGTATGCTCCAGAGGAGATACCGTCCGGGAACTTCACACTGCATCCTACTTTCCGGAAGATATGTTCCGCTGCCTCGATCCCCGATATCTTGCAGTTTTCCTCGGATATGATGATTGCCGTTGAAGTATCTTCTTCGAACATGATGCCTGTCGCATCTCCTCTTCCGGAATCATCTAAGAGATATCCGTCAAGTACCTTTTTCTCCAGGTCCGTGAGAGCCTTCATGAACGGAACATTGCTCCCCTCCGTCATAATCCTTTTCACTGCTATCCTCGAGTACCCTCAACCATATCTTCCAAAACCGTTTTGTTCGATGGGAGCATTCCCACATCCATGGGAGAACACAAGATAATAAACGATCCGGTCCACGGAACGATAAGGATATCGGGTCCGCTGCTGGATCTGGCATCAACTCCCGAGGTCAACCGTCTCAACCAGATAAGGCAGTTGGGTCTGGCATATCTGGTATTCCCGGGAGCCCAGCATACAAGGTTCGAGCATTCCATGGGGGTATCCCATGTCGCAGGTCTCCTCGGAAGAGCGCTGGGCATTGATAAAGAAGAGATCTCTCTCATCCAGACCGCCGGTTTGCTCCACGATCTAGGTCATGGGCCATTCTCCCATACGATGGAGCGGATATTCTACGAGAGGATCGGAAAAGAGCACATGGCCCTGACAAAGGATATAATCACGGGGAATGTAGAGAATTGGGGCGGGGGTTCATGGAAATTGGACGAGATAGGACGCGGAAAGAATATCCCCGACATAATTCGAAAATACGGCATGGAACCCGAGGCCGTAGCTGCTCTTGTCTGCCAGGAAGGTAGCTCACCTCTACCCGGTCAGGAACTCCTTTCGGTCCAGGATGAGCAGACGTTCTTTTCGAACAAGCACTACCTCTATCAGATAATCCATTCGGCTCTCGATGCCGATCAGCTTGATTTCCTGCTCAGGGATTCCCATTACACGGGTGTTGCCTACGGTATTATCGACCTCGATCGTATTGTCAATACATCGACCCTCTTCCACGGAGAATTCATGGTGGAAAAGAGAGGTATTTCCTCCCTGGAGGGAATGCTGGTCGCCCGCTCCCTTATGTACAGTTCGGTCTACTTCCACAAGACCGCAAGGATAGCAGAGAGTATGTTGTGCAGGGCCGGAGACCATCTATCAGATGAGGAACTTATGATGATATGGGGCATGGCAGACACCGAGGCATTACATTACATGGGAAAGAAGGATGGGATAGTTGGCAACCTTGCCGCCAGATTGAGGTTCCGGAGATTGTACAAATGCGCTTACAGAATAGGGTCCGAGGAAGTATCAGAGGACATCGAGGGAAGGATAAAGGAACTTTCAGCTCAGAGGGAGCGATCACATCTGGAACGTGAGATCGAGAGAAAGCTCTCGATGACGGAAGGTTCCGTGATCATCGACGTTCCCGATCCGAGCCTGACACTATCCGAACCCAGATTGAGGAGAACGGACATCAAGGTGCTGGGAGATAGACCCGAGATCCTATCGAGGATCTCATCACTTGCCCGGGCACTACAGCATAGACCTCCGCTCAACTGGTGCCTGATGGTATCGTGTCCGGAGGAATACCGGGAAAAGGTAGCTGTCCTTGCCCAACGGGTGATCCTGTCCGATTAGAAAAACAACAGGTATGAAAGGATACCGAGGCTGGCAAAGAACAGTGCAAGGAAGATAATTAATGGAAAATAACGCCACTTGGATCTTTTTCGAGGAGTGAAGATGCTTTTCAGTACACCGATCCGCCTGGTCCAGCCGTAATATTGGTCCAGATCCATGAGTTCGTTCAGAGGGTCGTCGCCCACGGTATGCAGTATCTCCACATCCATTATCCTATCTCCATCAATCCTGGAGGAGGAATCCACAATCTATGCAGACCACATCCTCGGCATCCACAATCGCATTACAGTTGGGACATGTGATACGGGGCGTGATAACTCCCTCCTTTTCCAGGGTTTTCGTCAATATATTGAAAAGTGATTCTACCTCTTCCACAGAGCGGATGTTCGTGCACATCATCCTTCCGTCTTCCATTATGACAACAACACCGTAGGAGTTCTTTGGTCTCCAGATGATACCAGGAAAGTTATCGGGGTTATACTCCGAATTTTCCAACTTTTCGGATACCTCACTCAGCTTGAGCATCGTGTTGAGATTGGTGGATGCCATGATGTTCTCGATCTGATAGTTCGTCAAATCTATCCCTGTCCATGTAATAAAAGCCCTGCTGATTTATATCTTCTTCCCATATTATCGTTCCCGGAAAGAAAGTTCCTTGCACTCGATCATTTTTGGAAGGGGAGATGTGATGGATCTTTCTTTCATGAAATGAACCTCCTGTGAGATACTATACCAATCACATCAAGGGACCTTTGAAAGCATTCCGTGATCCGGGCCGGAGGATCGATGTCTATGGTTCAGATTAATAAGTTCGTAACTATAATAGGGGAATCGAAAAAAGAACAGGAAATGGAGCAATGATACTGCCTTCCAAAAATTATATTGGGAAGAACGTTTACATGTTAGTGAGAAAGTAAGCCAGTCATTTCACACAGTACGGAATGAAGAAGATATTCAAAGCAGAGAATGTTTCGGTCAAAATCAGAAACTGAAGTAAAAGAAATGGTAAAACTTAATCCATTCTTGGTTGTAAACAGACCATTTGGAAAAATAGAAAGAAGGACAAAAAATATGAGCATCCGTGCATATTTACCGATAGATATAAAGGGGAGCGTGCAACCAGAAAAAGCAGATGAGATAATACAAAGGATCGATGCTTTAGATGAGGTTGATACTGTTAGTTATTCCCATGACATTATTTCCATGGCCGAAGTGCAAGTAACGGTTAAGATAACTATAGAAAAGATAAAAAACATCGTTGGAATAGACAGCACCCAAGCATGTAGAATATTAGGTGGTAATAAAAAGGGATAATTGCCATTCAACGGACGGTGAAAAAACATGAAATACGAAATTACACGTAAGGAAGATTTTAATTCAGAGGATTATTTGCTTGAAGTGAGAGCTCCTTTGGTGTCAGAGAGGTTCCGGGCTGGAAATTTTGTGGTTCTTCTTACTCATCCGAAAGGGGAAAGGATTCCCATGTCCGTCCTAAAAGCAGAAAATGACAAAATCTCCCTGATAATAAAGAAATTGGGAAAGACCTCCTATGAGCTCGACACTTATGAGGTAGGTGATTCACTTGAGGCTGTGATCGGTCCACTGGGAAATCCAATTGTTGTTAAGGAATACGGGAATGTTGCGGTTGCATCTGACCTGGTGTGCGGACATGCAGAGAACTACGCAGCTTCAAAGGCTTTGCATGAAATAGATGGGAACCATGTGATCTCGATACAAACCTTTCCCACTAAAGATTTGAAGTATCTTGAAGAAGAATTGAAAAGTGTAAGTGATGAGTACCATATGACGACCACGGATGGTTCTTATGGAACAAAAGGTCATTACTTGGATGTGTTAGTGCAATTACTGAAGGAAAAGAAAGTTGACATGATTTTTGCTGGGGGGAAGATATCATCCTTAAAGGAGCTATCAGACCTTATTAAACCATACGGAATACCGGCGATGGTAACGTTACGTTCGATCATGGTGGACGGCACTGGAATGTGTGGATCATGTCGCGTATATATTAACGGAGAAATGAAATTAGCTTGTATTGATGGGCCGATGTTTGAAGCAAGTATGGTAGATTTTGATGCATTATTAAATGCAACGGCTAGGTTTAAGGAAGTGGAAACAGAGGCTATGAAGAATTACAATAAAGAGGCGGGTGGAAAATAATGGCAAATATAATTAAAGATCGTGTCTCTGTTTCTGAACAAGCTGTTAACCAGCGGGTTAAGAATTTCGACGAGGTTCCCCTTCGTTACACTGAAGAGGAAGCAGTTAGGGAAGCAAAGAGATGCCTTCAATGCAGAAACAGTCCTTGCACGGAAAACTGTCCTGTTCATGTAGATGTTAGAGGATTTGTAAAACTACTTGCTGAGGGTGAATTAAAAAAAGCCTACCTGAAAGTTAAAGAAGACTCGCCGATACCTGGAATTGTAGGTCGTGTTTGCCCACAGGAACATCAATGTGAGGGAGCATGTCTCTTAGGGAAGATGGGTGATGCAGTAAACATAGGTAAATTGGAAGCGTTCCTTGCAGACTGGGCAATGGAGAACGGCGTTAACGAGGAATTTGAGATAAAAGAAAAAGAACAAAAGGTTGCAGTGATCGGAACGGGACCATCTGGTATCAGTTGTGCAGTTGATCTAAGAAAAATTGGCTATAAAGTGACTATGTTCGAGGCGCTTCATAAAGCTGGAGGCGTACTTCAATATGGCATTCCCAATTTCCGATTACCTAAGCATATTGTAGATAAAGAGTTGTCCTATCTTGAAACAATTGGAATTGAAATCAGGCTTGATACCGTTGTAGGACAAAGTATACCATTCGATGAACTGCGTAATACCTACGATGCAGTTTTTATTGGAACGGGGGCAGGTGCTCCCATCTTCCTAAACATAGAGGGAGAAAAACTCAACAGACTCTGCTCAGCTAATGAATTTCTCCTCAGAACAAATTTGATGAAGGCATACGATCAAAAATATGATACTCCGGTCATACTTGGAAAACGAGTTGGTGTTATCGGGGCAGGAAATGTAGCCATGGATGCCGCTAGATGTGCACGTAGGTTTGGTGCTGAGGTGCATGTTCTTTATAGAAGAACAAAAGAACACTCCCCGGCAAGATTAGAAGAGTTGCATCATGCACTTGAAGAAGGCATAAACTTTAAGGAACTGGTTAGTCCCACGAGAATAGTTGGAGAAGATGGTTGGGTCAAAGGAATTGAACTTGTAAAGATGAAACTTGGAGAGCCGGATAAAAGTGGCCGTCCAAGACCAGAAAAGATAGAAGGAACTGAATTCATAATGGATTTGGACACGATCATAATGGCTTTGGGCACCAGACCAAACAGACTCTTTTTATCAAAAACGCCTGAATTAAAAACCCATAAATGGGGGGGAATCATTGTTGATGACGGATTAATGACCAATATTGAAGGAACGACCGCCGGTGGTGATGCGGTTAGTGGTGGTGCCACAGTTATTGAGGCGCAAGGAGAGGGCAGACAAGCTGCAAAAACCATACACAATTATCTATCAAGTAAAAACCAAAGTCCAGAAGAAATGCAGGATGAAAAATAATTTTTGAATATCCATGGGGAATTATCAGCATTTCAGGCATTTGATGCTGAATAGGAGAAAAAAGGAAAATCAAAATTACTGGAGGTGGTTGAATGGACCGGAGAATATCAAGAAGAGGAATACTGGGAATGTAACAATTGTTTTGACGATGAATAGATCGGCAGATCTCATGTTTTTCCCTGATGTATGATCATCAAAAAGGGTGTGATATTTTCGCCCCTCACTTTTGTGCCTTTTTCAACCGGCGTTTACAAAAGGACACGATAGTATTCCATATTGCATACTTACGAGGGTTTTTTTTATACCATTGATAACATAACCCACCCAAGGCGTGAACCGTATGAACCTTCTGCCAGGATACGATCAGCACTCGATGACCATCATAGGTCAGTTCATCAGGGATCGGATCTATGGATCCGGTATGAAGAAACTGGTGATCGGGATCTCCGGTGGATTGGATTCAGCAGTTGTCCTGAAGATCGCGGCCGAAATGATAGGTCCGGACAATGTCTCTGCATTCTTCCTTCCTTACGGACATCTCAGTGAGAAGGATCGGCCATTTGCAGAAAAGGCAGCATGGTCCGCAGGGGTAAAGCTGAATTCGGTGGATATCTCTCCGGTTGTCCAGGCGATCCCACTTGAGATGGAAGGGATGGTCCTGGGGAACGCACAGGCCAGAGCAAGGATGGTGTTCCTTTACTCCCATGCGAACAGGGACAGAGAGCTTGTCCTTGGAACATCGAACAAGACAGAACTGCTCCTTGGATATTTTACCAAGTATGGCGACGGCGGGGCCGATATCTATCCAATAGGAGACCTTTTCAAGACACAGGTGGTACAAATGGCATCCGAGATGGGGATGCCGGAGGAGATAATTGAAAGGCCACCGTCGGCAGGATTACTTGACGATCAGACAGATGAAGGGGAGATCGGTCTTCCATATCCGATACTTGACCAGATATTGATGGGGTATTTGAGTTCACTGACGGTAGAGGAGATAGTTGATGGAATAGACCACACTACCATTACGGTGGATCAGATGGACCGTTCAGGTTTTTCACCCCCTATCACGGAAGAAGCAGTGAAAGGGATATTCCAGACCATAGCCCGATCCCGCCACAAGAGATGGCCCCTTGCCGTCCCCAAGATCGGAGGATCAACCGTTGGACTTGATCTCAGAGAAAGGTGGTGAGGGGGATGGAGACACTCTGGTTGATCCCTCTGCGCATAATACCTGTAGTCTCCCATGAAAAGCTTGCAAAGGGCAGTCTGGGAACCCCTACGTCGGGTCTTGACCGGTTCAACCTGACCGATGTGGGGGATGCCTTTTACAGGACCTGGACCAGGGGCAGGGCAAAGATCATCTTGAAAGGCGTCCAGGAACCATTTCCCTGGGAAATGGTATTCAAGGTGGATGGAGATCCAAAAGCATCTCTGAGAGGAATGCTTGTCGGAAGCAGCACGTTCCGGTCCATTTTCAAACTGACATACTCCCCGGAAGATGGCGTAAAACTTCTCGTGAAGGGTTCCCTGGATCTGTTGGATAGGGACCTTGCCAACTCGAAGTACTGGGACGATACGACATGGGAACAGTTCCGGAACCTGACCGGGCTTTCCATGGAACAGGTTCATAGGAACAACGCTGAACGAATGTCCGACATGTAGTTCAGAACTCCATGTCCATCCATGTTTCCGTGAAGGAGTCCACCAGATCGTCCATGAAGGATTTTTTGTAAAGAATCAGTGATCTGGAGACCGATTCAGTGTCCATCACGTAGAACCTCTTTGGTCCGCCTGATCCATCCTCTCTGATGACCTCTTTCTTGATCATCTTCTTCAGGTGGAAGGAAAGCGTCGACCCCCCGATCCCGAGTTCACTCTTCAATTCCTTGTGCCTCGAACCAGGGTTGAGCATCAGGTACATCAATATTGACCTCGGGACATCCTTCCTCAGAAAGGCCAGGACCCTCTTGTCCCTCGAACCTACTTTGCCCTCGACATAATACCTCTTGTACCTCCCTTCCCTCCTGGCAACTATCATCTCCCGTTTCAACATGAAGTTGATATGATACTCTACAACCCCCATAGGAATCTCCAGTCTTCTGGATATCTCCCTGAAATGAACACCTGGTGAACTCTGTATGAGGTCAAAGATATTCTTCCGGGTGTCGAGTTTCAACGGGTCTTCCTTCATCGAGATATCACCGGCAGATCAAACCCTTCGTCTCCGGAACAGTGCCATGTAGAGCGTGAACAGGACACCCACATCGACCGCCAGCATGATATCGAACGATGCTGCGAACTCTCTGGGAACCTCGACAAGGTCCGTCAGGTACAGTCCAACGGCAAGGAACGCTCCTTTTAGCAGGAAAAGCACAAATGCTGCGGTGACCAACCTTATCTTTGGGTTTTTCGACCTGTTGTAGGATATCCACCCTATGACGGTCAGCGCGAGTGATAGTATGATGAGCAGGCCTACAAGCGCGTCCTTGAGAGCTGCAGCCATCTCAAGTGCTTCCATCTACACACCTCCCCCAGGTCCCCTTCGCTTGACCTGGGTGTATATGGTCACCCCAATGAGCAGAATGCCAAGTAGCGTGCCGAGAAGCATGAACCAGAGATTATTGTCCAGGAAATCCCTGTCATCAGGACGTGATGGTCTCTCCGGGTTCATTCCAACCTTAGGATCGTGATGGATAACCTGAATTTCATTGCTTATCGGGTATGAGAACCAGATCTCTGCATGTTCCCCGCGGATATCAAACCATGTTGTTGCGTTGCTGTCGCTATCGGGTTCGAGAAGTCCAACCTGAATGTAATCCCCCCAACTGTATATTCCGTGCGTCTTTCCGGACCTGCCGATCATTCTCAGGATAAAGGGATCATCACTTCCAAACTCCTCACCGGTGCCTGAACCGATCGTCTGCTCTCCCGTTTCGTCCACCAGAGTGTGCATCAAAGCAATGCGGTCAGCATCCAGCGGCTGCCACAGTTCGATATCGATATCGAACTTCTGAACATTACCACTCTTCTGCAGTAGACCCGAGCTCAGTCTGAAGGTGATCTTGGCCCATCCCGCCACGGTTGCAGTGTCCAGCCTTCTCATCTGAATGATCCCGTGAAGGGCGATATCGTATCCAACGCTTACATCAAGGTCCAGCTCCCAATCCACTGTTGTCAGGTCCCCTTCGTACACCTTCTCGTCCGTGTTCGGATCCCATTTTCCATCTTCGTCCTCATCGTTGAAAGCTATCAAGCTCTCGTAGAGTATTGATGAGCGGGAGACCGTGGACGGATAAGTTCCCGTATATGAAAATGTCAACTGAGGATAGGTCTGGTTCACCGATACAGTCATCACATTGCCTTCGATGTATACCGAATCCCCTCTTGCGTAAACGAAGGTTTCCAGAGAGCCTTTTGGGGCCTCGAAAGTATCACAATCGTAGATATTTTTCGTGGTGATATCCATTGTGATCGGGTCCATCTGCACGTCTCTGGAATATCCTTCGATATGAATAGCGTATCTTCCGGAGACCCCATATTGAGATATCTGACCGCCGGAGAATTCAAGCTGCACTTCGGTCTCACCGAGCGCAAGGTCCTCCGGGCCCCAGTTCGCGTTCACCTTGCCGTCACCAATGCTTCCAAGTACTCCGAAGCTTCCGGGTTCGAATACTTTTATATGCAGTGTTATGACCAGGTAATCGTACATTCCATCGTTATCAGGATCATCAAGCTCTTCGGAAACATCATCAGTAAAAGAGATCCGGGTCAGGTCCTGACCCTTGATCTCGTCGCTGACACATCCAAAAAGAAGGAAGACCAGGCTGAAGACCAAGCATCTCCTGATCAGAATTGTCAAAGGATACATCACAAACCGCTCCCTGTATCAGGAGACAAAAAGGAGAGGCTTGCTTATAAAAGGTTTGTAGTTCGAACCGCGAACAGAAAAAGTCGATCACTTGAAAGATCCGTTGGGTATTTCCAGGGACTCCACGCCAAGACCCTCACATATCTTCTCAAGCCCGTCGTTTTGTTTGTTGTTGAACCGGAATATCAGAAGACCGCTCTTTGTTCTCTCCGATACTTCTTTCAGGATGGACAGGAAAGACCTGATCTGTTCATCATTGTTGTATGTCCTGAGCTCCGAGATGTTGTCAAGGACGATCAGGTCGATTTTCTCCAGCGTGAGGTTCTCGACTTCCTGATCTATCCTGTAGATCTTGTATATCGTGGGAAGATCAAGTATATCTCCCTTCTCACTGAAGGATATCTTGGTCTTGTTCGGCGCTTCCGTCTTCCTGCATACGTAAAGTACCATGTCCATGAAATGAAGGTCCTTTGTTGTGACCCCACGATTATGAAGTATCTTCTGAACGAACATGTGGGGCCTTCCCACGCATATGTACAATATCGCTTTTTTTCTGTTGACAACAAGGTCGGACATCAAATGGACCGAGAGATGATTTATAAAGAACGGTGAGAACGTCAACAAATACTGTGAGTCCACCCTCAGGAGATCAAAATACTCCTGGAGTTTTGATGGTATCTCAGCTTGTTCCATGCTCTTCTCACCTCATTTGAAACCGACCTGTACTGACACCCCATCCGAGGAGATATCAACAATGTGCTTGCCGGTAATGTGATCGGTCCCTCTCATCTTCAGTACCTCGGCATATCTTCTCCTTCCGTCCTGATGCTCGATGTTGTACAAGATAATGATCCCATCCGCGGTGTACGCTGGCTCCATGGGATATGGATGTTCGAAGGTTGACTCACCGGTCATCAACGTCACTGCCTGCCAATTCTTCAATGACTGTGACAGGTCAAAGAGGAACTCCCTGTAAGAATCCTTCAGGATCCCACCAAAGGAGGTGATAGGATCTATCACGATCCTCTGCGGCATCAGTTCGACGATCTTTTCCTCTATCACCCTCTTGATCATCTCGTACCTGTCTTCGGGAGGGTACTTGGATTTCAAGTATGGTCCAAGATCAAAATAGGTGATGTCGCTTCCAATTGCTTCCTTGTTCACGAAATTGAACCTCGAAGTGAAGCGGAGCATCCAGTTCGTTGGTTCGGAAAGCGTGGTCAGGTATAGCCCTTTTTCACCACGTTTTGCCCCCTCGAAGAGGAATTGAAGGCAGAATGTCGTCTTTCCACATCCACTGTTACCTGCAAGTAGAATAGTGGATGGGAATGGAAAACCGCCTTCGACCATGTCATCCAGGCCGGGAACACCAGTGCCTATTCTGAGAAAATCTTCCTGCATTGCATACACCATGGAACTTGAATTAATAAAAGAGCCCAGCGGTCTTACTTAAGGGTTCCCACATGAAAATCAAAAAGGGTAAAACGACAAATCCAGCAAGACCTTTGACAGAAGATACCAGGAGTAAAAAACCATCAGTTCCGGATTTCTTTGAACTATGTCCATATGCAGAAAATGGTTACCCGGAGCTGTCGTAGGTCCATATTGATCGCTTGGGACACCTATGGGATCCAGCAGATCGAAGACCTCTTGACAGAACGGATCGAACGATCTTCTCTACTTGGTCTTTCACTTGAACGATCCGATCAAGGGACAAATAGATTGCCGGGCTCCCCCAAACCAACTGCAATCCATTAACGATAAGCTTATTGTGGATGGTCCCGTTCAACTACCGCATTCCAGGGTAACGACTAATGGTGAGCATATGGGAGATCGAAAAGAGGAAAAGGAGCTTCTGAAGGAGCTTTCTGATGACAAGTATGCGGAGCTTACCTTCATGCATCTTCGCAACATGTGGGCAGTGGATGGCCTCTACTATCTGGGAATAGAAGAGAGGTTCGGAACCGAAGCTGCAACAGAGATAGACACATTCGTATGGAAGGTCATGGGGAAGATAGAGGCAAGGAAATTGAGAAGGCTCCTTGGTCTGGGAGATGATATAGATTCAATGGTCAGGGGCCTCAAGTTCTCCGGCTGGGCAATGGACCTGGAGGACAAGGAGTGGGAAGAGACAGAAAATGGGATGATACTGAGGAACGTCAAGTGCAGGGTACAGGACACAAGGGTCCGTGACGGCCAGGGGGTGTTCCCCTGCAAGAAGGTACGTTTCGGATTCCTGAAAGAATTCGCAAGGCAGTTCAACGAGAACATAGAGGTCCAGTGCGATCAATGCCCGCCCGATGAACTGGAATGTGGAAAATGGTGCCAGTGGAAGTTCATGGTGAAGGAGGAGTGAAGATGAAAACGCCGGAAGAATACAGGGAAACGCTCAGAAAGATGAGACCGAACATATACAAGTTCGGGAAGCTGATAGAGGATGTGACCACGGACCCTGCCACAAAGAGGACAGTGGAAGGACATGCACAGATATTCGAGGCTGCCCTTGATCCAGAACATGAAAAGGTTCTTACGACCAGATCCGGCATCACCGGAAAGAAGGTAGTAAGATACCTCTCGGTCATCAAGAATGCAGAGGATATGATCAACAACTGCAAGATGAAACGGCTTATGTTCAATCTCACAGGAACATGCACGGGTGGACGGTGCGCTGGTTTCAACGGCATCAACGCCATGTGGTCGACCACCTATGATATGGACCAGGAGCTCGGGACCAACTACCATGAAAGGCTCCGCAGCTGGCTCGAGGATGCTCAGGAGAGAGATATAACGCTCTCCGGGGCACTAACAGACCCAAAAGGGGACCGATCGAAGAGCCCATCCATGCAGGATGATCCTGATCTGAGCCTGAGGGTCGTAGAGAAACGAGAGGACGGGATAGTGGTCCGTGGGGCAAAGGTAATGATCTGCGGAACCGCACCCGCAAATGAGGTGTTTATCCTACCCGGTACCGGTTACAGGGAAAGCGACAGTGACTATGCAATATCTTTCGTCATTCCAAGGGATATCAAGAACCTGACGATCGTTGAGGCCAGAAGGCCGAGCGACGGAAGAGAACTGGAAGCCGGGTATGACATCCCTGTGGACAAAGGTGGTATCACACAGGCATATTACCTCTTCGAGGATGTCTTCGTCCCCAATGATCGGGTATTCATGTGCGGTGAGTACAAATATGCCATCAAAGCGGTCATGAACTTCATAGCACCGTATCGATCGGCAATAGGTGGATGTGTTGCCGGTCAAGGAGACCTGATGATAGGTGCTTCCGTCCTTATGGCAAGGGCCAACGGCTTAAACGAGAAGGTTTTCAAGGACAAGATCACACAGATGATCATCAACAACGAGACCACATATGGAATGGGCATCGCTGCCAGTGCGCTCGGGAAACTGCACCCCTCGGGAGTATGGATCCCGGACATGCTACTCTCCAATGTCAACAAAGTGCATGTCGCCACCCTCCCCTACGATACAAAGAGGATCGCCCAGGATATCGGAGGAGGCATCGTGGAGACCGGCTGTTTACCATCCTATAAAGATATTCAGGATCCGAAATATGGAGACCTCCTGAAAAAATACCTTGCAGCCAACACAGATGGCGAGACAAGGGCAAGGATAGCAAGACTCGTCGAGTGGTTGACCATTGGCGCGGGTGTTCCCGGATGTATGCATGGTGGCGGATCTCCCGATGGTGCAAAGATGATGATCAATGCCAGTGCCGGCATAGAAAGGGACATCGAACTGGCAAGAAGAATAGGGAATATTGAAAAAGAGATCCCGGCCCCACAGAAAAAGAGATAGTTATCGCCCTGAAAAATAAGCGATAAGGATTAAGTAAGTCGAGCAACTACCCTCCTATCATCCCCCGATATCCCATGAATATCGGGAATTATTGACCATCAGATCTATATGGATGTTGGGAGGTATCAATATGCCACAAAAAGAAAATAAGACTGCAGCGGATCTTGATTACGATAACCTTTACAAGGAGTTCAAATGGGACGTTCCGGAGTACTACAACTTCGGATTCGATGTCGTTGACGAGTGGGCCAAGGACAGGACCAAACTGTCTCTGGTCTCCCTTCACGGTGATGGATCAAAGGCAAATTACCACACATTCTACGATCTGAAGGTCCTTTCCGACAAGTTCGCCAATATCCTGCTTGACCTTGGTGTGAAGAAGGGAGATCGGGTACTTGTGATCCTGGAATCGATCCCTCAGTGGTATGTGGCCCTTCTGGGAATGTTCAAGATCGGTGTGGTCCCGATGCCGGGAACAGTACTTCTCACTTCCAAGGACATCAAATACAGGATCAACCGGGCGGAAGCCAATATGGTGATAACGGACGTCGATCACATTGGCAGAGTGGAACGAATCGCAGCGGAGTGCCCGACCCTTGAGCACAAGATGGTCGTGGATGGCCCCGTGATGGATTGGCTGTGCTACAGTGATGAGATGAAAAAAGCTGCACGGAACCTTGATATGAACAGGGTCGAACCCACAAAGACCACAGACCCAATGCTTCTCTACTTCACCTCCGGAACGACCGGAAACCCGAAGATGGTGCTCCATACCCACTCATATCCACTAGGGCACTATGTCACAGCAAAGTTCGCACAGTCACTGACATCTCGAGACCTTCACTGGACCATCTCGGAGACCGGGTGGGCCAAGGCAGCCTGGGGAAAGCTGTTCGGTCAGATGATCGTCGGAGCTGCCATCATCCAGTGGGAAACACCGGGCAGGTTCGACCCGGACGGACTCCTCAAAGCAATGGCAAAGCAAGGAGTAACATCCTTCTGCGCGCCTCCAACGGTTTACAGGCTCCTCATCCAGCAGGACCTGACAAAGTACGACCTCAAGCTCAGACACTGCTTGTCCGCAGGAGAACCTCTGAACCCCGAGGTAATAAAGGTCTGGAAGGAGACCTTCGATTTGGATATATTCGACTTCTTCGGACAGACCGAGACCGTCTGCGTGCTTTCCAATTATCCGTTCATGCCCATCAAGTATGGTTCCGTTGGAAAACCAACTCCCGGCCATGATGTACGCATTGTGGACGATGAAGGTAATGAAATGCAGCCGGGAGAAGAAGGCAACATAGCGATCTACCTCGGCAACACCAGGCCTCCGGGTCTGCTTAAGGAATACTGGAAGGACGAAGATGCCATGGCAAGAGCTTTTCACCACGACTTCTATTTCACCGGCGACAGAGCATACCGGGATGAGGACGGATACTTCTGGTTCGTGGGACGTGACGACGACGTTATCAAATCATCCGGATACAGGATAGGGCCCTTTGAGGTGGAATCCGCTTTGCAGGAACACCCGGCGGTCGCAGAATGTGCGGTTGTCGGAGCTCCTGACCCGGGCGGTATAAGAGGGATCCTTGTAAAGGCCTTTGTTATTCTGGCCAGGGGATACGAACCATCGGATAAACTTACCAGGGACATACAGGACCATGTCAAGGAAAACACTGCTCCCTACAAATATCCAAGGATCGTGGAGTACGTGAAAGAACTCCCGAAGACCATCTCGGGAAAGATAAAGAGAAAAGAACTCAGGGAAAAATCAAGCTGAGCTTTCACTTCCCTGGCGGGAGGGCTTTGCCCTCCTCCTTCTTCCTGGACCTCAAACCGTCCTTCTTCCTACTCTTCAGGCCTGTTCCCTTCGTCTTCTCGATCACCTCGACCTCTTCCACTTTCTCCCTCCTGTCGATCCGATAATAGGCGTATCCCATGGCTCCGATGATCACCAGCAGAAGCACAATGAACAGGATGAGAAGCACAAAGGTGTCATCATTTTCATCATTATCGATAACAGTCGGGGTCATTCCTCCAATTGGATCGTCCGGATCCACGACCCTTATCGAGATACCCTTTGTATAGACGGATATGCCGTCGACCGATATCAACGTGATATTGAGAGAATATACTCCAAGTTTTGCATCTTCTTTCGCATCCACATGGAATGTGGTATTTGTCCGGGAACCCGGAGCGAGATCGATAATGTCCTCTCCGATCATGAAATCCATATCGAGCCTGTCAAGTGCCTCTCCGTCCACGCGGACCTTTATATGATCAAAGGTGAAGCCTTTGTTGTTTATTGTCAGGTTTATCGTGGCTCCTGATCCCTGATAGACAACTACCTGGGCTCTCTGCAGATCCAGGACCGGATTGTAGATACCTATTGAGACAGTAAAATAGGAGATGGGTGCGAAATCCTTTCCGTCGGAACTGAAGATATCTACATGATATGTTCCCGGAGTGAGCTGTTTCTGGACAGCATACCGGGTCTTGGAAAGGACCGAGGTCCAATCGAGTATGTCGGATCCGCTGGAATATCTTCCTATCCTCAGGAAATAATACACTTCGTCCCCGTCCGGGTCGGTCACCGGATCCCAGGAGAGGAGAGGAGTTGTATCACTGGTCGCCCTGGGTGTGAAGTTGGTGACCGGATCCGGAGGAGAATTTGCATCCGTGGAAACAAGAAGTGTTGAGACAGTTTCGGGACCGTTCAGTCCTCC
>JAYEPK010000128.1:0-1124 GCA_034723935.1 Thermoplasmatota archaeon | reverse complement strand
CCTGATACAGGGCATCTTTCAGTATGCTCTCCGCAAGCCTGTCAACTTTTATATCCATTTGCAGAGCGGTTATACCCTTCTTCGTGCCACATACCTTAAAGTCCATATCTCCCGCGTGATCCTCATCACCGAGAATATCCGAAAGGATCACGACTTCATCACCTTCCTTCAAAAGTCCCATCGCAATGCCCGCGACGGTATCTTTGACCGGAACGCCGGCATCCATAAGCGCGAGAGAACCTCCGCATACTGTTGCCATGGAGGATGAGCCATTTGAGGCCAATACTTCGGAAACAAGCCGGATGGTATAAGGAAAATCCTCATGTGACGGGAGGATGGGAACCAGCGCCCTCCTGGCGAGGGCACCGTGTCCTATCTCTCTCCTTCCGGGGCCTCTCATGAACCTGGCCTCTCCGACAGAGAAGGGGGGGAAATTGTAGTGAAGCATGAAAGTTCTCATCTCTTCCCCGTCTATGAAATCCAGTCTCTGCTCATCCGAGGATGTTCCCAGCGTAAGGGCGACAAGCGCCTGAGTCTCACCCCTTGTGAACAGGCCGGTTCCATGTGTCCTCGGGAGGATACCGACCTCGGAAGTAATCGTCCTTATGTCACTGCTGGATCTGCCGTCTATTCTTCGTTTATCCACCAGTATCATGCTGCGGAGAATTTCTCTCTCCAGTTCCTCAAAGACCGCTTTTGCATTAGGATCAAGCCCGGCATCGCCACTGCTGAGTTCTTCCACCATCTTCTTCTTTACTTCACCTATCTTCGCGTATCTCTCCAGTTTTCTTCCCTCGCGATAGGCATCCTGGAGTCCGGCATAGACAACATCTTTGACCTTTTGTCGGAGGTCTTCTCCGATCACAACCGGTTCGATTTCCCTCTTTGCCTTGCCCACTGCCTGGCAGATACTGTCCTGAAGCTCGATGGACGGCCTCATCGACTCCAAACCGAAGCTGATGGCATCGAGTATTTCGTCCTCAGGGATTTCCCTGGCTCCTCCCTCCAGCATGATGAGATTGACATCAAAGTCCCTCTCTCCACCGGATGAAGGCACTTTCCTTCCAACAAGGAACATGTCCAGATCGCTCTCGTCCATCTCCCCGGCAGAAGGGTTGCACATC
>JAYEPK010000127.1:0-5355 GCA_034723935.1 Thermoplasmatota archaeon | reverse complement strand
CGGGAAAGCTGGACCTGGAGATCCTCGAATTCGACCTGGAAGATCTATTGAGCGACTTTGCTTCAACTCAGGCCTTCCAGGCACATGATAAGGGTCTGGAATTCCTCTATTCCTCTGATCAGAATGTACCCTTTCTGTTGAAAGGTGATCCGGGACGCCTTCGTCAGATACTCACCAATCTTGCAGGGAATGCGTTCAAATTCACACAGGAAGGAGAGATCCACATTCATGTCTCACTTGTATCCACTGAAAAGGATGAAGTCCTTCTTCGTTTTTCCGTGAAGGACACTGGCATCGGCATTCCAGAGGATAAATTGGGCATCCTCTTCGAGGAATTCACACAGGCAGATTCTTCCACGACAAGACAATTCGGAGGGACAGGACTTGGGTTGGCCATATCCAAGAAACTATCCGAGATGATGGGGGGAGAGATCGGTGTGGAGAGCCAGGAAGGAAAGGGGTCCAAATTCTGGTTCACCGTCCGTTTTCAGATACAAACCGGAACATCCAGGAAGCAAAAAACAATATCTTCCGATCTCAGGGGGATCAGGGTTCTCATCGTGGACGACAATGCCACCGGTCGTGAGATCCTGAGAGATCAGGTCTCCCGGTGGGGAATGAGATCTTCAGAAAGCGAGGACGGACCTTCGGCGATCCGGGCTCTGAACAGGGCTGTCGAGGATGGAGACCCATTCGAGTTGGCTCTTCTCGATATGCAGATGCCTGTAATGGACGGTGAAACCCTCGGTAGGATGATAAGATCGGACAATCGCATATCAGGAACGAAACTTATCATGCTTACCTCCATTGATACAAGAAGCAAGGTCAGTCATCTGGAGAAGATCGGTTTTTCTGAAAGCCTTATCAAACCTGTGAGATATATGGAACTCAGGAATACTCTATCACGGGTCCTTTCGAAACGTCACAACCAGGAACGGAAGAGAGAAAAAATAAGAACCACCACATCGGACGAGGCTTCAAATAAAAACCTTGTGGGAATGTTCTCAGGAACCGGTGCCCGGATCCTACTTGCAGAGGACAATATCACCAACCAGCAGGTTGCGAAGAGTATGCTCAAGAAGTTGGGATTGAAGGTGGATGTTGCATCAAATGGTCAAGAAGCGGTGGATATCCTGAAAGAGATCCCCTATGATCTGGTCCTGATGGATGTGCAGATGCCCGTATTGGATGGTCTGGATGCGACCAGGAAGATACGTGATCCTGAAACACCCGTCAGAGATCATGATATTATCATTATTGCCATGACAGCTCATGCAATGCAGGGTGATCGCGAGATGTGCCTCGCGGCCGGAATGACCGATTACATCACAAAGCCCATAACACCGAGATCACTTGCTTCCATACTTGAGAAATATCTTGGCACTTCAAAACCGAAAGGAGATGAAAAGAAAAAAGAAAGTGAAGAAGAGGATCTCCCTATCTTCGATGAAGAAGGATTCCTTGACCGATTGATGGGAGATATCGATCTCTCGAAGGAGATCCTGACAGATTTCTTCAAGGACATACCTTTGAGGATAGAGACCCTGAAGGAAGCTATCGAAAATGAAGATGTACAATCTGTCCTGCATGAAGCACACAGTATCAAAGGAGCAGTGGCCATAGCCGGAGGAAGTACCGTGAGCGCTGTCGCGTTAAAGATAGAGATGAGGTGCAAGGAAAATAACACATCCAACCTTGAACCACTCATGGACGAACTTCAGGTCCAGTTCAAAAGATATAGCGATGTTGTGAAAGAGAGATTTTCATTGTAATGATGGAACGTCGAAAACCTGGAGAAGGGAAAAACTATCTGATATGATCCTGCAAGACAATTCATCAGTTTCCTCACTGATAATCTGGTAGCAAGCCTTATACTATCATATCGGATTATTTTCAAATGACAGGCAAATATCAGGAGGTCCGGAAATATTTGAAATGGTAGGACCTGAAATGAAAGCTTGAACGATCAAGTGATCAGATCCCGAGAACCGAGACAATACACAAAGTTTTGAATGTGGGCTCCGAGTTGAGAAAAATGGACACAAGGAAAGCAAAACACATGATCCTCATTGTAGATGATGAGCCGATAAACATCAAGATCTTGAAGAACACACTACAAAAAAGTGGCTTCAACACATCTTCTTCTCAAAGCGGGAAGGATGCCATCATTACCGCAGGGTCAACGGATACCGATCTCATCTTGATGGATATCATGATGCCAGAAATGGACGGCTACGAGGCATGTGAACGACTGAGGGAAGATCCGAAAACAAAGGAGACACCGATCATCTTCCTGACAGCAAAGACAGACACTAAAAGCATAGTAAGAGGTTTCGAAGCAGGTGGGCAGGATTATATCACCAAACCATTCGATCGGACCGAACTCCTTGCAAGGATCAGAACGCACCTGGACCTCAAGGAGAACAGGGACAGGATAAAGGAGATGAATGAGGAGTTGCAAGATGCAAACAGGAGCAAGGATGAGCTTGTATCTATCCTGGCCCATGATATTGCTTCTCCGATAACAGCCCTTTCCACTGCACTCGAACTTCTGGAAAATGGGGTCTACGGTGATATAAGTGAGAAACAGAAAGATCTTTTCGAGAAAATGCAAAAAAGTCTAGAACGGCTCGAAAAGCTCAGAAAGGACACACTGATCCTGTCCAGAATGGACAGTTCATCGATCGAACTCGAAAAGGAGATGTTATCGATAGGAACCATAGTGGACAGGTCCGTGGGCGAACTGATGCCTATTCTGGAAGAGAAAGAAATTCATCTCTCGATCGACCTACCTGACCTACCCCGGATCAACATGGACCCAAACAGGATCCATCAGGTCCTTGATAACTACATCTCGAACGCGATAAGATATTCCGGAAAAGGAAAGAACATACATATCGGTGGAGAGAAAAAGGACGGATCGATCCGGATCTGGATAAAGGATGAAGGGCGAGGATTGGATAAAAAAGAACTCAAGAAGGTGTTCGATCGATTCTACAGAACTGGTAAAAGAGTAAAAGGATCCACCGGACTCGGCCTTTCGATAGTGAAGAGCATCGTTGAGTTACATGGTGGGGGAGCCTGGTGAGAAAGCGAAGGGGAAGGCTGCACTTTCTATCTCGAATTACCAATCGATAATAGGAAATTGCCATCATAGATCGTATGTTCACTCGTCGGCTTTCTCCATGATCATTTTAAACGAAATACCATATTATCGGATCGAAAAATGTGTTCGTACCAAGAGTTAAATATCATGTTCTTAATCCAATCGATAGTCAGTATGACATTTTCGTTGGAGAAGGCCCGGATCCTCATCCTTGAGGATGAGAAGTTCATCGCGAACGTGATAGAGGTTATCGTGAAAAAGGCGGGTCACATGGTTGACAAGTTCACGGATCCTGAGGAGGCTCTCAAGAATTTCAAGGAGGTAAAACATGATATCATACTCCTTGATCTCCATCTGCCGGGATCCAACGGGCTGGACCTGATCAAGGAGTTCAATTTGATCCATGACGCCAAGATAATCATCGTATCCGGTGTCGTCGATGAGGGGATCAAGGATAGATGCCTGGAGGCAGGGGCATCGGATTTCATTAGCAAACCTTTCAAAGCATCCGATCTCAACGAACGGATCAGTTCCCAGCTTTAGATCTGTTCATCGAACCTTTGATGAACAGGTTAATGGATGTATCCAACGCTGACAATGATCGATCATTTTTCTCATTTCGATCAAGAGAACACCTGATCATTTCGTATCCATTCCATCTGAAAGCCTTTTTTTAAGCTTGAAATACGAGGATCTGGAGATCTTCGATCTGGCATAGTCAAGGACCGACTCTGCAAAATCATAATTCCCATCCTTGATATGGTCCATGTAGGCATTTTCATATATCTCAACCTTGGAGGGCCTTCCAATTCCCTGTTTCTTCTTCAGATGGAGCTCCCTCAGTAGCTTGTAATAGGATGACGGACTGAGGTCCTTCCTGGCATTTTCAATGACCGTTCTGGCCTCCGGTTTCCTCCCATTATCCTTGTGCTCATTGTATTGCTTGATGTAGAGGTCCACCTTGGAAGGCCTTCCCCGCTGATCGATGTCATATCCTTCACGGTTCACCAGTTTGCTGAATTTATAATAGGATGACCGGCTGAGCGTCTCCTTCACCTTCTCCCGGATCCTCATTACCTCCTCCTCATCACCCTCATCGATCGCAGTATTGAACCGGTTAACGTACTTGTTCACCAGGTTCGGTCTCCCCCCGACAGGGCCCTCCGATCTGGATATGATCATGTTCGTCTCCCTTGATATCGCCCTCTTGATGTCCTCGATTTCGAGCTGTGGTGATCCTGGACCCAGTGCACCTATCAGGATCTGCAAGAGCTTCCTGCCTTCATCCTTGTCAAGAGGAGATAGAAGGACCTCCATTTGCGGAATAAGGTCCTGAATTTCAGCTTTTTCCATACATGCATATCCCATTAGATCGTATTTATACATTATGTTTAAAGACAGTTAAATGATTTTTACTCTTGTTTTTAAATTACAATCAATTGTGATCAATGAATGAACTCGCACCATAATGTGTCAAATGAGAGAATTGAACTTCGATGTTGAACGACATTATCACTATTTATAAACTCTTATTTATCAATTCATATTTACTCTTTTTACACTATTTAAATAATCAATACATAAATATTATTATAAAATTTTTATATAGTGTTATAATCCTTTTATATATTAAATACTGGCAATATATTATTTTTTACTACACCCTTACAGGCTTGTACATCATGTTATCAATTTTGATTTTTGACATCAATAATGGGAATGGTCCATTTATATATCACCGCCACAAATAGGACGAACAAGTATGTTAAAACTCGACATATCAACCGGATCAGAGAAAAACAGATAAAGGAAGGTGAAAAAAATGAAACTTGGAATGAAACTCTATATTGCATTCATTATCGTGATACTTCTTGGAGCAACAACTGCGATTGCCAGCTTTGTGAGCATCAACAGTATCAACAACTCGATAGACAAGATGGGGACCGCAACTCTCATTCAGGATGATCTTCGTGCTGCAAGGCAGAGCGAAAAGAACTTCATTATCCGTGGCGATGAGATTTACGTAGGTCAGGTCGAGAACCACACACTGGAGATCAATGATAGATGTGAGGAACTGAAAGGAACGATCTCCACATCAGAGGAAAAAAAGAGCGTGGATTCCATCGAGACCGCATCGAACGATTACCAGAGTGCTTTCGACAATTACGTTGATCTCGTTCACCAGCAATCAGTAGCCGGGGTCACCATGGCCGAAAAGGCGCAGGCCTTCATCGGGGACAGGGATGATA
>JAYEPK010000126.1:0-1128 GCA_034723935.1 Thermoplasmatota archaeon | reverse complement strand
TACATTCAATGCAGGTAACCTTCATCCACATGCTCCCCCTTCAGGAAATTGTATCGAAGACATGCGGGTATGGTTGTTTTGTTTGAAATACCCTTTCCAGTTCCTATGGGGCAGGATCCGATCCAAAGTATATGGTCTCTTTAACGTTATGAATGTTATAATGTGCAAAAATATGAAATGGGAGAAGTATGAAAAGAAGCCATTGGAAGAATGGAGAAATGAGAAGAAGAAGATACCTGCGGGAAACATGTTTGTATAGAATATACACTTGGACCGAAGTTCATGATATTGTTCCTGAAATATGATATCAAAAAAGTGATCGTTCGGATCAATCACCAGTCAAGTGCTTTCTTCTTCAATACGGCGGTCCTCAGGTCCTCCATGGAGAAACCTTTGACCCCATGTTCCTCCATCCTATCGATCGCAGTTTCAGTGAAACCGGACTTCGACACGATGAACGGGATCTCCACCCTTTTTTCATTGTACCAGTCTATCATGGCAATTTTATACAGAAGATCCTCCACGGTCCGGGAGCCCACTTTGCGGGACCTCCATTTTATCTCTCCCACACCCATCATCTTCTTCTTTTCATTGTAGAACAGCAGATCGACCTCATTTCCTGACCTGTCCCACCAGGAACCCACTTGATCGGGTTCGAAAGGAAATGATCCGGTATCGAAGAAAAGATCCATTATCACCTTCTCCATTCCCTTCCCCACGACCGACCTGACCTCTTCCACGTTCAACCTTGCCCTGCCATCCATGAAAAGGCCTATCCTCGGATAACAGGTTTTGAACCAGAACCTGAAGAAAGGATCATTCACCACATACCTTACATGTCTGGGTTTGCCGAATATCGGTCTCCTTCTCCTGATGAGTTCCAGATCTTTCAATGTTTTCAGGTACTTGGGAAGCATCTGAACCTTCATACCAAGTTTATTGGCTATGGGGGCCGGACCGAACTTCCCCCTGGATATTACCTCGAGAATGGAGAAATAGGTATCCCAGGAAGAACCGAACTCCTGTATGAGAACGTTCTCCCCTTCGTAAAGGAAGATCGATCCCGGTGAGAAAACATTCCGTATCAACTCATCCATGTCCTTGTAGGCCCTCAGAAGCTCAAGGTAC
>JAYEPK010000125.1:0-1130 GCA_034723935.1 Thermoplasmatota archaeon | reverse complement strand
GCCCGTCATCGGCATTTCCGATCCATCGAATTCGTTGGGATTGAGAAATACCGGAAGCTCCGTGGCAACCGTTGAGGAGTCGTTTATAAGGAAAAAAGATTCCACGCTGTTGTGAGGGGAGGGATCCGAGGAACGCTCCAGGGCAAGTTCGGTCAGTCTCGGAAGATTGTTGTTGATCGGTTTGATATCGTATGCTGTATCAATGCTGTAATTGGACATCCTCGGGCCTTCCAGGAAGATCCTGTCAGGAAGGGAGCGACCGATCCAATTGATATATCGTTTGATCCCCGGGAATGTTTTTGAATGTATGTTGAGCTTTGGATTGTGGTACGCAAAGGGATGGATCTGCCTGTGCATGAAATTCTTCCTGTAGAGGATGCTTTCGGGATCAAGTTTCATTTTCTTTCTCAGTTTGATGAAGGTAAGGTCATCTTCGTATCTTTTGGTCCAGGAGTAGATGGTATTCAAGGGAGGGGACCTGTGATAGTTCTTTCCTATCATTTTTTTTACATGGGAGGCGGGATGTCCCATGTTGTAGATCTCAAGGGCGTGGAGGATGATCTTCATGGGATAGCTGGAGTGAGGATTGATCGAATCGGAGAATGACCTGCCGCATTCCATGCAACGGTACTTCTGCACGGAACCCTTCTTTGTTCTTCTTAGTCCGATCTTTACGATCCGGACCGATCCGCTGCAGTGTGGGCATTCCATCATTATACCTTCCGATCATCTTGTCATTGATTGTTTGGATCCATTGATATCGGGGAGTCTCGGGATCTATTATGATGTATAGGTATCCCGGATATCGTTGCATTCGGATCCCGAGATCCGTTTGAATCCTACGTATTTCGTTACATGGTCATGTGACGTATCTTGGGATTTGTTTATATATCATGCAACGGGGATCGGGAGCGAGTTTGGGGGGAGTGAAAGCAGTTTGAGAGTTTTGGAATCAGGGATGCTGGCTTATCAAGGATGTGACGGGGATTGTACACGAGCAAAGTATGTTATTGTTGGATTTTTCGAAACGGCCTTTCTCACCGTTTCATCTTCTCAGCAAAGACACTTTTCTTTATTCTCTGCACGGACGGATCTACCTATTCGTTGTATTTACTTACTGTAGCAGTTAG
>JAYEPK010000124.1:0-1131 GCA_034723935.1 Thermoplasmatota archaeon | reverse complement strand
GGATCATCCGGGGTTGGAGGATCTTTTCTTCTTCCTTTTCTTTTTCTTCTTCGAGGAAGGATTTGCCTTGACAATGAATATTATTATTACCAAGATGATCAAAAGAGGAATAAACAGGGAAATGATGGTACCCACTACAATGATGACAAGGAAAATGAGGATCCAAAGGCCCGGGTCAACCCTGTCGAAATCAGCGATATCGACCTCCATGGTATAGTTACCCCTACCCTCCACATTGAATATGACCAGCCTGTCATCATTTTCCATGTTCTCCCAGTATCCGCTGTCCGTTCTTCTTTCTAGGTTCACATCAAGCATGATGTCATCGGGACCTCCCAGATATTCCCCCCTGAGGTACGTCTTGAGATAGATATGTCCCTCATTGTCATCTGTCTTTTCCAGATCGATCTTCAGGCTTTTACCCTTGGGGACGGTAATCCTGTAATACTGATCCCGGGGAAATGGACTATAACCATCGCTTACACTTCCGTTGTATACGCCGGGTTCAACCCTCCTGGCGGTCTCGTAGAAATAATGGGTCTGTTCCCTATCCTCTTCGGGAGGAGGTTTCTCCCACCTCTTCAAGTATCCCTCGGGGATATCATCGATCTCCACATTGATCTCGTATGTGCCGTTGCCGGAGACCACCATTTTCACAACGGTGCCGTTGATGTCCTCGTTTGTGAACACATCCCGAGAAACCTCGCCCTGGATGTACACATTGACATGGATCATATTCCTCTGTATGCTGTCCTCACCATAGGACCTTATGCGGATGCTATCGGTGTAGTTATCGGTCTTCTTCAATTCAACAGTGAGGTTTGTCATACCCGGAACGGTGACAACGTAGATGTCGTTATCGACATCTTCAATGTATTCATCCCCCACCAAGTAATACTTCGATGTCACATTGCCCGAGATCCTTCCCTGTTCTATCTCTTCCGGATCCTCAAGTGAACCGTTCGGTTCCACATCCGCTAACGAACTTTCCATCGAGAAGATCCCCATGGAAATGAGAACAAGCAACATGATCAGTGATCGGAACATGTGGTCTCTCTTTCCTTCCATGGGTCCAGCAAGGTCCTTTGTTTTCATATTCTTTTCCATGGACCTTTCATAACATTACTATCC
>JAYEPK010000123.1:0-5371 GCA_034723935.1 Thermoplasmatota archaeon | reverse complement strand
CATTGTAAATGTAGAAGATCTCGCTTCAAACAAATTTATGGTTGAGCAACAAAAAGTTGGACCAAGTGATTTTACAGGAAAAATATTTTCAGAAAAAGGTTCATTCAAGATTCCGCACACTGTTGAAAGACTGAAAGATGGTATTTTTTATCTTTCCTTTACAAGAGTAAAGAGGGTTCCGATTGTGCTTATAATGAAGGCACTTGGTCTCTTGAAAGATGAAGAAATAATGAGATATGTTTCAGAGATAGAACAATATGATGAGATTTTTATTAACCTTTATGAATTCCTGGATGTTAAAACACAAGATGATGCAATTGACTGGATTGCTAAGTTTATTGGCATTACACAGCCAAAGGAAGTAAGAAAAGAAAGAATGCTTGAAATAATGGAAAAGTATCTCTTGCCTCACCTAGGAACAGAAGAAGAGGATAATCTTGCCAAGGCAGTTAACTTGTGCAAGTATCTCAAGAAGTTTATTCTTGTTTCAAGAGGTGTTCTGCCTTCAGATGACAAGGACCATTATGCAAACAAGAGGATATCCCTGGCCGGGGACCTGATGGAGGATCTCTTCAGAGTGGCCTTTACCTCGCTGATGAAGGACCTCAAGTACCAGCTGGAAAGGACCATAACAAGGAAGAGGAAGCTCAGGGTGAGCTCGGCAATAAGGCCGGATGTGCTCTCCCAGAGGATCATCCATGCATTAGCCACAGGGAACTGGGTTGGAGGCAGGGATGGTGTTTCCCAGCTTCTTGACAGGACATGCAATATGTCCACGATCTCTCATATGAGGAGGATCACATCACCTCTGACAAGATCACAGCCCCATTTCGAGGCAAGGGACCTTCATCCGACCCAGTGGGGGCGGCTCTGTCCCAACGAGACTCCCGAAGGTCAGAACTGTGGTCTCGTGAAGAACCTTGCATTGATCGTTGATATCTCCGAGGGTTATGATGACAACAAACTCGAATCGACCCTTTTCGATATGGGTGTAAGAAGGATCGAGAAGGAACTCACCGACGAGGCAAGGATATATCTGAATGGGAACCTGATCGGCATCCATCACGACCCCAAGGGGCTGGTGGATTCGATAAGAAAAAGGAGAAGGCAGGGTTTCCTTGCCATGCCCCAGGAGAAATCCCACGAGATAAATGTTCGTTACAACGAGCAGATCAACTCTGTTATTGTCAACTCCGACGACGGAAGGGTCAGAAGGCCGCTCTTCGTTCTGGACAAGGGAAAGATGAAGATCACTGACAGGATGCGTTCGTCCCTCACAGAGGGAAAGATAACCTGGGAGGACCTGATCCAGCAGGGTATCATCGAATGGATAGATGCTGAAGAGGAAGAGGATCTGTTCATCGCTATTGATGAAAAGAGAATGGACCCGGACAACACTCATATGGAGATAGACCCCATGGTCATTCTCGGGACATGTTCCGGGCTCGTCTGCTATCCTCATCACAATTCATCTCCAAGGATCACAATGGGATCTGGAATGGCAAAGCAGTCGCTTGGTCTCGGGTCCGCAAATTACAGGATAAGGTGCGACACGAGATCTCATCTGATGCACTATCCACAGAAACCCATGGTCCAGACCAAGACAATGGACTTTGTGAACTTCAACAAGCGCCCTGGTGGACAGAACTTTGTCGTTGGTGTCATGTCCTATGAAGGTTACAACATGGAGGATGCGCTGATATTCAACAGGGCTTCCATAGAGAGAGGTCTCGGAAGATCGACCTTTATCAGAACATATTCCGTGGAAGAGAGAAGGTATCCCGGCGGTCAGGAGGATAGAATAGAGATACCCTCTCCTGATGTCATGGGATCAAGGACCGAGGAAGCATACAATAATCTCGATGAGGACGGCATCATTTCACCCGAGTTCGAGGTACTTGGCAAAGATGTTCTCATTGGCAGGACATCACCTCCCAGGTTCCTTGAGGAACATACCGATTTCCTTACCCCAAGAAGAAGAAGGGAGACATCACTTACTGTCAGACCCAGGGAGCAGGGGTATGTTGATACGGTCATGATAACGGAATCCGAGAACGGACTTCGTCTTGTCAAGGTGACCGTAAGGAGCGAGAAGATCCCCGAGGTCGGGGACAAGTTCGCTTCAAGGCATGGTCAGAAAGGAGTTATCGGGTTGATCGCCGAACCCCAGGACATGCCCTTTAACGAAGATGGTATAGTTCCCGATATCGTGACCAATCCACACGCCATACCATCCCGTATGACGGTTGCCCATGTCCTTGAGATGATCGGGGGAAAGGTTGGTTCCATGAAGGGAAGGACCATTGACGGAACCGCATTCTCCGGAGAGCCCGAGGAGAAGCTAAGGAGAGAGCTCCTTGAAGTCGGTTTCAAACCAACTGGAAAGGAGGTGATGTACAATCCATTCACAGGAAAGAAGCTACGGGTGGAGATCTTCAAAGGGGTTATTTACTACCAGAAGTTGCATCACATGGTATCCGGGAAGATGCATGTTCGATCCAGAGGACCTGTCCAGATACTTACAAGACAGCCGACCGAGGGACGCTCCAGACAGGGAGGTCTGAGGTTCGGTGAGATGGAAAGGGACTGCCTTATAGCACATGGTGTTTCGATGGTCATCAAGGATAGGTTACTTGATGAGTCCGATGGGACCATAGAATATGTCTGTGGAAACCCCAAGTGCGGGAACGTTGCGATGTTGGACAAGAGGGGAGCACTCAGGTGCCCTGTATGTGGTGAGACCGGAAACATACACCCCATCCAGACAAGCTACGCTTTCAAACTGCTCATGGATGAATTGAAATCGATGTGCGTTGCCATGAGACTTAATCTGGAGGACCTGCGCTGAGGAGGTGAGAAGATGGTCAACTATCAGTATATACCAAAGAAGATCGGAATGATCCAGTTCGCCCTTCTTTCCCCGGAGGAGATCAGGAAGATGTCAGCCACGAAGATAATCACTGCCGACACCTATGATGATGACGGTTTCCCCATTGATATGGGTCTCATGGACCCGAGACTCGGTGTCATCGAACCGGGCCTGAAATGTAAGACATGCGGAAAGAAGGTGGATGAGTGTCCCGGTCATTTCGGTCATATAGATCTTGCAATGCCTGTTATCCATGAGGGTTTCACCAAACTCATCAAGGAGATGCTGGCAGCAACATGCAGGACCTGCGGCAGGGTCAAGCTTCCTGGCGACAGGATCAAGGAGCACAATGAGGAGCTTGCAAGTATGGGGCCCATTTCGAACAATCCTTTTCAGTTCAAGGCATTATCGACAAAGATCAGAGCGGAGGCGATTGGCCTTCAGCAGTGCCCTCATCCGGACTGTGGGGAAATGTCGAAGAAGATCTCGCTTGACAAACCCACGACCTTCAGGGAAGAGGGGCACAAGCTCACTCCAAAGGAGATCCGTGAGAGACTCGAGCGGATCCCCGACGATCACCTTCCTTTTCTTGGATTGAATCCCAATGTATCCAGACCGGAGTGGATGGTACTCACATCACTTCCGGTGCCACCGGTCACAGTGAGGCCTTCGATCACACTGGAATCCGGTGACAGGTCCGAGGACGATCTCACACACAAGCTTGTGGATGTCCTCAGGATCAACCAGAGACTCCAGGAGAACAGGGACTCGGGGGCACCACAGCTAATTGTTGAGGACCTGTGGGAGCTTCTTCAGTATCATGTTACTACTTATTTTGACAATCAGACCTCGGGGATCCCACCTGCCAGGCACAGGTCCGGGAGACCACTAAGAACCCTTGCCCAGAGATTGAAGGGCAAGGAGGGAAGGTTCAGATCGAACCTTTCCGGAAAGAGGGTGAATTTCTCGGCCAGGACCGTGATCTCACCGGATCCGTACATCTCGATCAACGAGGTGGGCGTACCTATGCCCATCGCAATGGAACTCACAGTGCCGATAAGGGTTAACGAGTTCAACTTCGAGCAGGCAAGGGAGTTCGTTCTCAGAGGTCCCGAGACCCATCCCGGTGCGAACTACGTGATCAGACCGGATGGTCAGAGGCTTAGGCTGACGGAGAGGAACAAGGAGACCCTTATGGAGAAGGTCCAGGTTGGATTTATTGTGGAAAGGCATATCATGGACGGGGATATTGTCCTGTTCAACAGGCAGCCCTCACTCCACAGGATGTCCATGATGGCCCATGAGGTCAGGGTGATGGGAGGCAAGACCTTCAGGCTGAACCTGCCGGATTGCCCCCCTTACAACGCTGACTTCGATGGGGATGAAATGAACCTCCACTGTCTCCAGGGAGAAGAGGCAAGGGCGGAGGCCAAGATCATCATGAGAGTACAGGAGCATATACTCTCTCCGAGGTTTGGAGGTCCTGTCATAGGTGCCATCCACGATCATATATCGGGTAACTTCCTTTTCACTCACAAGAGCCCGATGTTCACAAAGGACGACGCTTATCACATACTCTCTCGTACCTCCTTCAGAGGTATACTTCCAGAGGCGGATGAGGTCGACGAGGATGGAAAGGAATACTGGAGCGGCAAGACAATATTCTCGATGATACTTCCTCCGGATATCCATATGGAATACGCCTCTGCTGTTTACGGTGGAGAAGATGATACACCCGAGGACGATACATGGGTGAAGATCGAGACCAACGAGGAGGGGCGTTCATTCCTGCTTTCCGGACCGATCGACGAAAAATCCATCGGTGCCTTCAAGGGAAAGCTTCTCGAAAAGATCGTCAGGGACCATGGTTCGGACCGTGGAAGACAGTTCCTTGACGACACGACAAGGATAGGTATTGCAGCAATAATGGTAATGGGGTTCTCCACTGGTATCGATGAGGAGGATATTCCCGAGGAAGCCAAGCTCAGAATTGCCGAGACCCTGGATATAGCGGAAAAAAAGGTAGATGAATATGTTACCAAGTACAATTCCGGCTATCTTGAACCACTTCCGGGAAGATCTCTCAAGGAGACCCTGGAAGTTGAGGCGATGAGAACCCTGGGAAGGGCCAGGGATACAGCTGGTCAGATAGCTTCGAAATATTTGGGTCTGAAGAACTCCGCAGTTATCATGGCAAGGTCCGGAGCAAGGGGTTCAATGCTTAATCTATCACAGATGTCCGGGTCGATCGGACAGCAGGCTGTCAGGGGTGAGAGGATACAGAGAGGTTACCAGAAGAGAACCCTCCCTCATTTCAAACAGGATGACCTGGGTGCAGCTGCAAAGGGTTTCGTAAAGTCATGCTACAATAAGGGTCTTGATCCGATGGAGTACTTCTTTCACTCAATGGGTGGAAGGGAAGGTCTGGTGGATACGGCTGTGAGGACAAGCAGGTCCGGTTACATGCAGAGGAGGCTCATCAACGCCCTTGAGGATCTCAAG
>JAYEPK010000122.1:0-1131 GCA_034723935.1 Thermoplasmatota archaeon | reverse complement strand
TCATGGAACCTTTCGGGAAAAAGGCGTTCAAAGTGGATATCTTCGTACCCATGGGGGAGCTGGCCGAGAGAATAGGTGAGCTCACGATCACTGCTACCGTCCAAGGAGAGGAAACACTGGACATAGGAAGCGATTCTGTACAGATCAATATACAGGAGTTCCGGCAGATGACCCCTGTAATCGGATCGGATTACATCCTTGACCTCCCTGCAGAGGGGGAGATAGAACTTGAACTCAGGAACGATGGGAACGTGGATACCCGGTTCATCCTGTTTGACATGGAGAACATCGAAGGTGTACCCGATACAGGCAACGGCCTGGACCTCCATCCCGGTGAGACAGGGACGTTCACCTTTGAATATTCGCTGTCCGGAGATCTCACCATCCAGCAGCTATCTTCCATATTCGGAGATGGGAGCATCAATGAGAACATACTGGACCTCCGGTTCCTGAAGGACGGAGAGCTTTTCCATCTTCTTTTCAGACCCGGACCTTTTCTCATACTGACACCGGACCTTGACGCCGGGCCCCTGTCTGTTAACATATTCTCCCTTGGCGGAAAGCTGGAAAATATCGGACTCGAGATAGTGGACGGACCCGAGGATGCATACATCGAGATCGATGAAAGACCGGACCTTTCCGATCTGGAGAGAAGGAGCCTTGAGTTCAAAGTGGGCGGTTTCACGGGGAACGAGATCCTGACCATACGGGCCTACGGGTTCGATGGGGACACGAGATCGGGATCGAACCCCATTCTGGTTTCGGTTCAGGGGGACAGGGCGGAAGGGGGGCCGTTGATCTCAACTTCTGCGGCTGTTGCCGGTGGAAGCATGGCCGCGGCTGTGACGCTGACAGCGGGAGCCGCAGTCTATCTGTATTCAGCATCGGAGGTCTTCCGTTACCGATGGCTGCTGCTTGCACTTGTTCCTCTCTACTCGATCACCAGAGGTGCGAAGGTTCTGGACCACTTCTTCCGCGGGCGTCTTTTCGAGTACATCAAGGAGAATCCCGGCGCTACCTTCACGGCCCTGAAAGAGCATTTCGAGGCGAACAACGGAACGCTCACATATCATCTGCACAAACTGGAGAGAGAGGAACAAGTGCAAGCAGCAGCCATCGGTAACGGAAGAC
>JAYEPK010000121.1:0-1133 GCA_034723935.1 Thermoplasmatota archaeon | reverse complement strand
AGGATGCAAGTGATTATTCCGGTCGCTCGGTTTCAGGAGCTGGTGATGTGGATGGTGATGGATATGATGACATTTTGATAGGGGTACCTTTTGATGAAGATGGAGGTTCTAATTCTGGCCAAACCTATCTGATTTTAGGTAAAGCATCTGGTTGGTCAATGGATCAAGATCTTTCAACGGCAAATGGATCGTTTATTGGAGAACATGGTTGGGATCACTCTGGATACTGTGTATCTGATCTGGGAGATGTGAATTCGGATGGATACGATGACATCCTCATTGGCGCTCGTTACAATGATGATGGTGGTGCTGATGCAGGCAAGTCATATTTGATCCTGGGAAAAAGATCAGGATGGATGATGAACGCACATCTTTCCATTGCAGATGCATCGTTCATCGGAGAGGAGGCAGGTGACAATTCGGGATATTCGGTTTCAGGGGCGGGCGACGTCAACGGAGATGGCTACGATGACATAATCATCGGAGCATTTTATAATGATGAAGCGAGTACCGATTCGGGGAAAACGTATCTATTATATTATTATGAAGATGTAACAAAAACACCGGAAAAACCTGAGGTTTTACTATCAGTTGATGGAGGTCATTTATCTATTAACTGGAACCCAGTGAATTACTGGGGTAATCTCGTATACGATCTATACAGATCGGAAGATGGAATAAACTATGATAAGATCAATACCTTGGATTCCGATGTTCTATCATATTTCGACTTCGATGTCAAGATCGGGAGAGAATACAGTTACACCGTAAGTACCACATCCCATAAAGGGGACGAATCACCGTTCTCTCCTTCCGTCAAAGTTCTAAATGAACCCGATACGGATCAAGACGGGATCGGGAATTCTTACGACGAGGATGATGACGGAGATGGTATCCGCGATCGGTTCGACCTGAATCCTCTGGTTCAGGATGGAAAGAGATGGAGCAGGCAGGATATCGATCTGGGAACATTTGGGGTCGGTTTCATCGGGGAGGATGCAAGTGATTATTCCGGTCGATCGGTATCAGGCGCGGGCGTCTATAATCGGCTCCCCCAATGGATCACTGACCTCCAGAGAGATATAACGTCCAGATGTATTCAGGACAAGAGCATCAATGGTTCCTTCGCCGCC
>JAYEPK010000120.1:0-5379 GCA_034723935.1 Thermoplasmatota archaeon | reverse complement strand
TTTTGAAGGCCTCCTCCAGAAGTACAAGGTGGCCTGAATGTATCAGGGAGAACGTTCCGCCTATGCAAACATGTCCTTTACGATCGTTCATCCTTGCACTCATCCACCATTGCTCATTATCAGTAGGTAAAGCACTATTAAAAGAACTGCGCCGATGTAAGGAAGGTAGGTCAGCATCTTCTTCTTCTTGAGCATTCGGTCCCATTCTTCCTGACAGCGGTCCGAACAGACCTCCCTGTCCAGCGGAATGGACTTCCCGCAGTTGAAACAGTGCTTGTGCGGAGGTATCTCGGACACATATACCGAAGTCCCTTTATCGGATACCTCTGCATTCAGGGCCTTCTTCTTCTTTCCAGTTCTCTTCGGGGATCCTTTACCAGCTCCCATTCACATACCTCCATCTCTGTTCGGGACGACAACCGTCCCGTCGAATTTCTCACCCTGTATCGCCGCCCTTACGGAACTCAAGTCCCTCCCGTCCAGGATGCAGGTCCTTATTGCCGCTCTGTGAACGATCGCAGAGGCCAGGGGATCCAACACGGAATGGGACCCTGCTCCACGTCTCGTTGAAGAGACCAGTTCCAGGAGCTCTGAACTTGTCATCTTAGGTATCTGCTCCGCATCATCATCCCTGTTCGGATCGGAAGTGTATGCCCCACTAACTGCAGTCAGGTTCAGGAACAGGTCCGCTCCCCACCTCTCTGCCGTCAAAGCGGCCACGGTGTCCGTTGTATGGCCAGGATGTGTACCCCCACCCACAGAGATCCCGTTCATCGAAGCACCGATGATCGCTTCCTCTATTGATGTAACAGGTCTCGGATAGACGCCATCACCCATGGCGGATATCATGGTCCACGCATTGAGGAGAGTTGCCTGTATCCCGATGGAATCCAGAAGGGACTCGTTTGCTCCAAGGTCCCTTCCAATACCAATATACTTCCGGGCAGTGCGGCCCCCACCAGTGATGACAATGAAAACATTATCGGGTCCGAGCTCGTTCAAGAGAATGACCAGTTCTCTGATGTAGGATGCATCATCCTCATCTTTTACCAATATCGAACCGCCCAAGGATATTACTACCTTGTTCATCAGGACACCTCCTTGTGTACTTCTCGCGGGAAGTGGCGGAAACCTTTATTAAAGGTTGCCCCGACCTCAATCCAGGAGATCTGATAGGTCATCGCTCTGAACTGGAGTCGGCGGAGCTGCCTGTGGTTGTGCAGGGGTTTGCTGAGATGCTTCCGGAAGAGCTGCCTGTTGAGGGGCAGCATCTGTCTCCAGAGAGGGAAGTGTTCCTGCGCCTCCGAAGATATCACCGAGATCGTCAGATCCATCAGATGGCGGAAGCATTGGTGTTTGTGGCGCAGCCTGTACCTCGGGGGCTCCGGGCCGTTCCGTGGGCGGAAGGTCACTGTAAAGGTCCTGACTCTCGTACATGCTCTCCTGCATATCCTCGGCCTGCTTCCTCCTTGCTTCCTCTTCTTCTGCTTTTTTCTTGTTGGACCTGATAATTATGAAAAGCACCCCTCCAATGAGTGCCAGGACCAGGAGGACCGCCAGGATCAGAAGGACAAGGAAAAGACCGAAGTTCAACTCTATCCAGGATTCCTCATCTGGCTTGAAGATGGTAACGCTGGGATCGAGGGGATCGAAGTCAACTCCATCCTCGACACCATCATTATCCGTGTCGGGTTCTCTTGGATCGGTACCGTTCTGGAATTCCCTCAGGTTACTCCATTGGTCCTTGTCAGTGTCCACTTCGGCATCTGTTGGATCATACGGATCAAAACCGTGGTCAAGCTCCCACTGGTTCTCCATTCCATCATTATCATAATCATTCTCATCGGCAATGCCGGAAACGGTGATGTTCACGGTGGTCTCGATGTAGTTCTGCGCGTTATCGTAAACACGTAGAGTGATCATATATGCTCCGGCCATCGGGAAATCCCAGGTCCCGTGCAATTCCTCCGCATCCTCCTGGAAACCATCGGATGCATCAAAATCCCAGACATAACGAAGGGTATCGTTGAGGTCCGTATCGGGGTCAAGAGCGACCTCGGCAGAGTATGGTATCTTGTAGAGGATCGAATAGTTTGCCCCTTCCTCGGGTGAATCAATACCAACGAAGACCGGCGGGTCGTTCACGTTCACGATATTTATCCTGATGGGGAGTTTTATAAAGGAAAGGGGGTCCATCTCGTCCACGAGGATAATGTCCGTTTCGATGGCTGGATACTCGGGATCCTGGGTTGGAGGATACCCGTACTTCTTCTCTGCCCAGAAATGAAGATTGGCCCTGGTCGGGTCCTGCGGGTCCACATCCATATAAGTACCCTCGCTCAGGGTCAGATCGCACTGGAAGACAATCTCGGCCTGCTTCCCTATATCCATATCCAGATCCGCCGCTACAATGGTCAGATTGAACTCCTCGTGCTCGAATACGGTGAAAAGGTAAGTACCCTCGATCTCCTTCGGAAGCTCGATGACCTTCGAGGCGTTAGCGACCGATATGAAGTATGGCGTATCTATCACATTGCTTACATTGAACCAGAGGATCTGCTCCACGGACCCATCAGAGTCGTTCACCCTGAGGGTCACCATGTGTGCTCCCACATGCTCGTTCTTCGGGTTCCAGGAGATGATCCCATCCTGGTCTATTGTCACCCATTCTTCATCATCCGGATCATCATAAATGAAACTGTAGATGAGATGGATGCCTTCCGGGTCCCCATCCGCTGTATCCCTGGCTTTCATGGGGAAGCGGTTGACAAAGTCATCCTGCTTTATTATGAACTCGAAATCATCATCCGGTGTTCCCTTTGGAACGATAACGGGAAGATCGTTCACCGGATCAATGTGTATCTTGAGCCTCATTTCCTCTGAAACGAGACCTCCCCCATCTCTGGCTCTAAGTGTAATTGCATCCGGAGCAATGCTGTTCAGATCATGATTGAAGTTGCTGTCCGGTGTTATCTTGAGAGTCCATGTCCAGGGATTCTCGGCAGACCCGTTGATGAGCTCCGCCTTGAAGACATCCTGATAATCAATATGGGTGAGCCACTGCCCTCCGATGGTCTTCATTGAGATGTTCATCGGGACACTGGTATAACCCTGTTCGATGTCCAGGTCCTCGAACCAGGAGTAAACATCTTCAAAGTATGCTGTCTGGTCCTCCGATATGTTGAGTATCCTCTCTGTCTGGTTCAGGATCCCTACCGGTTCCCTGTTGTACTGCTTGACCCTGAATATCATTGTATCTGTTGATTTCGGAGTCGATGCCCAATTGCTCCCGAACTTGTCATAGAAGGTCAGGTTTATCACGAAGTTTCCCTGGGGGACTGTCCTAGGGATCGTCATTGTGAACTCGTAGAACCCGTATGTCGAGTTCCCGGGATCGTGACTCGTCGGCTTCTGGATGGTCTTGGAGGGAAGACCCAGGTAAGAGAAGTCAGCAGTGAGCTTTCCGAGATCATACCATCCGTCAAGATCCTCCACGGTTATGTTGAAAGTACAGATCTTGTCCTTGTTGCTGGCGGGGAGCGGGTCGTGATTGTAGGTCAGAAGGGTCGGCACCTCGTTGGGCGGATATGATGTTGTACCCACCTTGATAACATTCCCCGCATACACAATGTCCCCGTAGGTTGTGTTGCCGTCGAACTCCCCCATGGCAACACATTTGACGATGGAACTGCTATCCAGTGTCCCATCCTGGGACTGATATGTCTTTAGATCACTTAGGATCACGGGTTGTGCACTTCTTCCCTGAAGGATGGTCATCCCGTAATCTGTGGGTGCATTGTAATAATTTTCATCCACACCATCGTCCTGCTTGGTGAAACCAATAAGATCGTCCCCACCCATATTATCAATGTTCCCTACACCGAAACCCCTGAACTGGAAATTGTAATCTTCGCCGTAGGCAGCGTTCGGAGCCTCGAAGTTGAACTCATTTCCGGAAAGGGCAGGGTTCTTCTTCCTGATGATGAAGAGCTGATTATCGGTATAGGCAGGATTCACGTTCTGATTATCGAAGATCGATATGATTATATCAGGGGCTGGACCGTAGGCGAAATCTCCCACTGCCATCGCGTAAGGGACAGAGGGGAAGGTGCCATCACCGATCATCGGCGCGTTCGTGATTGACTGCTTGTTGCCCCAGGAAACACTGATCCCTGCATGGAACAGTATCTCCACCTGGACGAAGATCCAATTGTTGTTGGAGACCCCGCCATATGTGTAGGCGATGTCGATATTTCCGTCCATGTTGAAATCTTCCAGTCCAAGGAAGCAGTTTATGTTCCAGGATGCAGGTGTCGATATGCTCGTTATGTTCGACCTTGTGAACCCGGTTGAAGAATACTCGAGAAGGGCGATCACAATATCCTCCCCTCCCGTACCCTCATCGTCATCGGTGTCCCGATTGTATATCACGATCGAGTCCACATCATCATCACCATCCACATCCGCAGCACCAAAGTCGTATTTTCCGTCTCCCCAGAACCAGGCACCGATACCGGATATTTCGTTCATGTAGTAGAAGGTATCATCGAACTCGTAGTAGACCTCCAGTGTGAAACCCGTTCCCGTGTTCTCGAGATAGTATATCCTCATCGAGCCTATGGTGTTCGAGACACCCGACCCTGACTCACCGGCCAATCCATAATTGTCCTGTCCGAGTGCGATGATGTCCATATCATCGTCATCATCATAGTCCACCACCGTGACATCGGTGATGTAGTATCCGGCAAGGGAGATGGTCTTGTAAGGATTGAAGCTGAGGCTCTGACCGGATCCTCCATTGTTTGTATAGACCTCCACCGCCCCGTTCACTCCCACAACAACATCATCGTTGTTCTTTCCGTCAACATCGCCTGCAGCCACGCATATCGCCTCGGAGCTGGGAGTGCCAACGTCAACGAATTCCGCTGTAAAACCGTACCTTGTGGGAGGTTCCTCGCTTACAGGTTCATCCCCCGAGCCCATCGGAACAACGGGTAGGACAAGGACCACAACTAGAAGCAATGCCATAATAAAAGAAGAGCTTTTAAGCATACTGTTCACCCGGTCTGAGATCACTCCGACCCAGAAATAACTGGATCTTCTGACGCATGTTCATATATCATTATGGTATAATACTATTTCGCGGAATGGTGCATATGCACAGGACCCATATTCTGCCCTCCAGCATACTCTTTCATTCGATCGGATCAATCGGAAGAAAACACATCGGTCTTTCCCGTATCACGAAAGAGGATTATAAAAGACTATTCCCCGCATCGAACTGGCGTGGTGAAAGGAGCACGGAACATAATGTGTTGGTCAATTTCTTCATGGTCCTTGGGATAATTACTTCTCACCACAATGATATTTATGGACTAA
>JAYEPK010000119.1:0-1134 GCA_034723935.1 Thermoplasmatota archaeon | reverse complement strand
TGTTGATGACCTGAGGGTCCATCCTATTTCCGGGAGTATCTTCTTGAGAGATAATGACCCGATCTTTTTTCATGTTTGAAAATTCTTTGAGCGACCATTTAAGGATTTTGGTGGGATGTTGATTTGGCACTTCACATGTGTATGATGTTTCGATGTGCGAAGCCTATTTGAAAGATGATCGCGCTACCGGATCTGGGGAATTGGATGCTGGGCAGAATAATTATCTGCATTACGAGTTCCGTAGATGAAGGGGTCATCGATCATATCAAGGAGAAGGTGGCACAGGTCTTCCATGTGGATGTTGTCAAAGGACAGAACATACTGATCGATAAAAAAGCGTATGACAGGGACAGAGAACAGTATTTGACCTACCCGATATTCCAGGATCTAGATGAAATAAAAAGAAGACCGCATGACCTTCTCCTTGCTGTCGTCGATGTTGACCTCTTTATTCCGGAACTGGACTACATCTTTGGTCAGGCAAAGAGCAAATTGAAGATCGCCATGATCTCTATCAAGAGGCTGGACCCTGCATTTCTGGGAGAGAAGGATAAGGAGCTCCTCAAGGAGCGCACATTGAAGGAATCTATCCATGAGATCGGTCATCTCCTTGGATCGAAGCACTGCCCCAACAGGAACTGTGTTATGCATTTCTCCAACTGTCTGGAGGATACTGACAGAAAAGGATTCGGTTTCTGCACAGGATGCGAGATGAGGTTGTAATTCGTGGCATACTGGGAGCTGAACCTTGGTGAGAAGTTCCTCTCCTGGAACCTTTTCAAGATATATTTTGTTGATATCTGATCGTATTCGGCACTGTGGGACAAAAATGGGAAATAGCACATCGACCATTTATGTCGAGGGTAGAATGGGGAGCGGACTCAAGAAAGCGGGTGTTGTGTTGCTGACAGCAGGTTCACTGCTGACCATTGTGTTCTTTATTCTGGGAATAATGTTCACCATGGCGGACAGAGAGCACAAGGTCCTTGATGAGAGCGATTTCTCTCTTAGCGGTTGCCGATAAATAACATCCAATATTAAATATAGTGTGAGCCCCTATACCCATTAATGACAGGTATAGAGAAGCAGGATCTCTTCCTGAAGGTCTTTTTACCATTGAATGAATCACAAAAA
>JAYEPK010000118.1:0-5385 GCA_034723935.1 Thermoplasmatota archaeon | reverse complement strand
ATGTTTTTCCAACTCTTTCGCTTTCGCCTGCATAATAGTATGTGTTGCCTCTGCTTTTTTTCTTGAAGATGTATCCTGCCATGTTATCATCATGTACAGTAACTACAACTATATATAATTTGTGTATAAATATGTTGGTAACTACCAATATATTTGTACAGCCCCTCCAATATGAATAAAGGTGTTGAAACAGAGAAAAATCAGGACTCAATAGCTAACTTGTAAAGTCCGGTATTTTCTAAGATTATAATTGAAAGATAAATGAATTATTCAATATCATATTTCACAAATCACTCCCTGATTATTGGGAGAGAAGCGAGCCCTCGAAGGGGCCCTTTCTTCCATCCAGTATGATCTCTCTTGAAGGCATCCAGAAGAGATTCTTTCATTTTCGGGGTCTTTTTTAACATTTTGGAGGTTACCACCTCCAAGGTAAGTGAAATCGTAGATTTTATGGAATTTATTACCATAATCGCTTAAACCCCCCTCCTGTTCACATAATCGCAATTACTTGAATATCAGGTGAACCCCTGGTTCACATACAACCGACATTTGATCTATTAAGAAGTCAGCTTCTTCCGATCATAATGATCAAGTGCGAAAAATTCCTGGGAATTTTTCTGGCACCATACCCTAGTTATACTACACCATAACGTTTGAACACGACGGAATTCCGCTGTCCATCCTCTTAAAAACGGGTCACGAAGAGGAACGTTCCACGGAGTGCCTTTTCATGAAAGCAGGTATTTCACCGGACTGAGATTCAGGTTCAAACCCAGGCTCTTCGGTTCCATTCCCATGGAAAGACCAACAAGCTGGGTCAGATAGAATACAGGAACGTTCAGCTTCTCCCCGACCATTCCAGCTGCCCTGTCCTGTTTTGAATCAAGGACCCTTCCTCCAAGTGGGCAAACTATACTGAGAGCGTCAAAGCCGCGATCCTGGACCGCTTTCAATTTCTCCCCGGCCTTTGTAAGAGCGGAGTCCTTGTGAGTTACCATGAGCGGGGCACCGCAGCAGTTCAACTTCTCGGAATAGTCGCTTGAACTGCCCCCAAGAGCAATTATAATATTCTCCATTTTCGCTGGATGCTCCGCTTTGTCCGGTCTTTCTGCATCGGTGTACCTGACAGTATGACAGCCGTAATGACAGGCTATGTTCCATCCAAGGGGTTTTTTCACTCTTTCCTTCAATGCATCGGTCCCGACAACGTCATGCAGGAGGTCCAGTGTATGATATATCTTGACATCCCCTTTGTAATCCAGCCCCTCCTCTTCCATGAGTCTCGATGTTATCTTTTCCTTCAGTTCGCTTGAGTTCTCCAGGCGCTGTTTCACCTCTGTCAGAGATAGGTGGCATTGCGGACAGGGTGCGAAGATATCCAGACCTTCCTTCTCGAAGATCGCCAGATTCCTTGCGGAAAGGTAAGTTTGCATCACAAGGTTGATGCTTTTGAAGGGAGCCCCGCAGCATGATGTATTCTCTACATCGACAAGCTCGATCCCGAGTTCCGGCATGATCTGTCTGATACTCATCTCGTAACTGTACTGTTCCGTTGGAATTACACAACCAAGATACAATCCGATTCTTTTTGTCATCTTATTCCCCCCTACAACTTCTCAACGGCCATTCTGGAGAGTATCCCTGCAAACTTTGCCAGGTTCAGAGGTCCTTTGATCTCCGGGAGGCCAAGCGACCCTCTTCCATGAACATTGTTCTCGGTATCCAGAACTTCCATGGACCCTTGTATGAACCCATTCGTGATCATATTCTGAAGCATGTTCTGATAATCCCCTGGAATGGGCTTTCCGGATGCCACATACCAGTTCTTCAAAACACACATGACCTCTACCGGACTCACATCCTGGGGGCATCTCTCCTTGCATTTATAGCAACCCACACATGTCCATATTACATCGGATTGGATTATCTCCTGAATGAATCCGGATCTTGCCGAAGCCATGATGGAATGAGGTTGAAGTTCCAGAAGCTTCATCGCTTCACAACCGGAGGTGCATCTGGAGCATTGGAAACATATATTGGGCGATGAAAGGCCGAGAACCTTGAGCTCACGATCCAATTCCCGGGAATCGGTCTTCACGGGGTTGCTCATATTGAACAGGTCGGTCATCGAGGCATTTTCTGTCATTCTATCCCCTCCAGGTCCCTTTTGATCAATTCTGCCATCTCGGTCGATACCTTCTGGAGCTTGGCCCCGTCAGGGGATACGATCTCCACCAGTTTCAATCTCTTTCTGGATATCCCCATACGACCCAGGACCTTCACGGCTTCGTCCATCGTTCCCTTGATCACCTTCACCTCATCAACGAAATGATGTAAAGGTTCGGGGCAGGCCAGGATCATTACACCCTTTGCTCCTTTGGTGAAAGGATATACCAGATCCTCGACCGTCAACTGGCAGGCACAGAGCAATCTGATGATCTTCACATCCGTCGGATATGTTCTTCTCGAGGTTCCTGCAATATCTGCGGCCATGTATCCGCAGGCACTGGTTGAGTAGGCTATGATGGAGTCAGGGTCCACTTCAAGGATCCCATCCAGCAATCCTATTATCTGTTCCCTTGAGAAAGATCTGAGTGTTATGGCATCTTCCGGGCAGACAGAGACACACTTTCCACAAGTCCTGCAGGACAGGTCAATGACCTTGAATTTTCCGTCCTCTTCCATGATGGCGTTGTAATTGCATGCTTCCTTGCATTTTCCACAACTCATACATTTTTCGGGATCTATTACCGCAGTTGACAATTCGATGCTCTTCTTTTCCGACTTCAAAAGAGTGGCTATCCTGCTTGCAACCGCACCCGCATCGGTTATACATTCCTGGATGGCCTTTGGGCCCAGAGCAAGTCCGATCGCATAGATACCTTCATTTGGTGTGTCCACCGGGGCTATTTTAACATGCCTCGGGATCAGGAATCCATCAGGCCCGCTGGGAAGATGTAGTCTTTCCTGTACCTTCTTTGTGCCGTCTGACGGCTCCAGAGAAGTTGCCAGGACTATCAGATCCGATTCCACTCTCAGGAGCTTGTTTGTAGCTTTATCGAACACATCGAGATACAGAGACCCATCGGAATGGTTCATTATCTCTGACGGTACCCCCATGATCATCTTGATGCCTTTTTCTCTCATGGCCCCATAATATTCCTCGTAAAGCTTACCAGGTGCCCTGATATCGATATAGCAGATATTGATATCAGCATCCGGGATCTTGGCACGCAGGATCTTGGAATTCTTGGCAGTGTACATGCAGCAAATGTTGGAACAGTATTCATTATGACGCTTGTCCCTTGAACCTGCACATTGAATGAAAGTGATCCTATCGGGGACCCTCCCATCGGAAGGACAGATTATCTTTCCCTCGGTGGGGCCGGAAGGCGTGATCATCCTCTCAAGTTGAAGTCCGCTTATCACATCCGGGTGTTCAAAATTGAATTCGGTGTTCGACAGGTCCTTTTGCTTGTAACCTGTTGCCACCACTATTGCCCCTACTTCCAGGTTGGTTCTCTTGACCTTCTGTCCGAAGTCGATCGCATCAGCGGGGCATACCTTCTCACAGATCCTGCACACTCCCTTCTGCAAATACAGGCACACATCTGCCTCTATGAAGACCGCATTCGGCACACAGGAGTCGAACGGAAGGTGAATGGCCTTTGTATCTCCAAGACCCAGATCATATTCCGAACTTATTGTGACGGGACATTTCTCGGTGCAGAGGCCGCATGATGTACATCTATCCGTGAGAACATATCGAGGTTTCGTTTCGATCGTTACACGGAAATCACCCGGTGTACCTGAAAGATCGATTACCTCGGATTGGGTCATAAGATCGATGTTCGGATGTGCCTTCGTTGCATTCATTATCGGAGAAACAGTACACATGGCACAGTCGTCGGTGGGAAACGTCCTTCCAAGTCTGGTCATGTTCCCGCCGACCGATGCGCTCTTTTCTATCAGGTGGACCTTGAGATCCTTGTCAGCCAGCTCCAATGACGCATGCATGCCGGAAATTCCTGCGCCGATCACAAGGACCTCTTGCTTCACCGGTACCTCCGCAGTTTCTATGGGCTTCTTGGGTCTTACCTTTCCGATGGCACCTTTGATGAGGGATAATGCTTTAACCGTCCCCTCTTCCATGTTCGGATGGACCCAGGAACAATGCTCTCTTATGTTCGCCATCTCCCACATGGAAGGGTTCAATCTCTTCTTGATGCAGTTTCTGAAGATCTCACCATGGTGGATCGGCGAACAGCTTGCGATCACGACCCTGTCTATGTCCTCATTGTCAATGGTCTCGATGATATCGTTCTGCCCTCCTTCCGAACAGAGGAACATGGAATCCCTGACAATCAGATCATCATCTTTGGTGAGTTTTTCCTTCAATTCTTCTATATTTACCGTACCCGCGATGTTGTCACCACAGTGACACAAAAAAACTCCTATCTTTGGCATTGTCACACTTTTCCCTTATAATACATCTATCAAAAATGATCTTGGATCTCTTTCTCTTATCTATGTGTGGTCTCTGTTATCCATTATATCAAGTGAGAGCCTGTCTCATCCGAACATCCTATATGCTTGATCTCAAGGGATGAGTTTTTGACTGGTATTCTTTCAACAGGATGGTAGCAAATGTATTTTAAGGTTAACATGTTAGTACGCGATGATCATGGACAAAGGATAAATATTCCTTTTTTTTAGGCATCTGCATCATGGGGAAACTTCTCCATTAAGTATTCCATAATGATGATCAAGGGATGATAACGATGAAAACACCAGAAGTCAAACTGAATACCCCCAGTGTCCAGGTCGAGGACCCTTTGAACATAAACATCAAGAATGCTAGAAAGAGAATAGCCGTCATGAGCGGAAAGGGGGGAGTTGGTAAAACAACGGTCTCTGTCAACCTGGCTCTCGGCCTGGCAAAAAAAGGGAACAAAGTGGGTTTGCTTGATGCGGACCTTCACGGACCGAATGTGGCCAAGATGCTCGGGCTGGAAGGTCAGAAGGCAATGATGACGAATGAAGGAATACTCCCCATTGAACACCTCCATGGCCTTCAGGTTTTTTCGCTCTCATTTCTCATGGAAAGCAGTGATACTCCGGTCATCTGGAGAGGCCCACTCAAGATGGGTGCCATCAAGCAGTTCATGAACGATGTTCTATGGGGTGAACTCGATTATCTTATCATAGATCTCCCGCCGGGAACGGGAGACGAGGCATTGAGCGTTGCTCAACTTCTTTCCGAGTCAAGTGCGATCGTTCTCAACAACACCCAGAAGTTCCATCTTGAGGGATCTCGCGAAGTTAATGGATTTTCTCGAATCAAGAAGTGCAACCTCCTGGGGTGTTGTGACAACGATCGCA
>JAYEPK010000117.1:0-1135 GCA_034723935.1 Thermoplasmatota archaeon | reverse complement strand
TTTAGAAGGGCGATCTCGAATGTGTCCGGAGTGTTCGAATATCTGAATCCACGATCCGGTTCATCCTCCCAGCCCAGGGAAACATTGACCCTTGTTATCACGGAACCGTTGGCAGGAAGGGAAACTTCCTCGTCCGTACCCTGCCCGAGATAATCCGTGAGAAGGACAGTGAACTCTTCCCTTATCTCTATCTTGATCCCGGAATCATCTATGATCTTATCTTTATGCAGGGATGTGTCATTCACACCAACAACAGCAGCCAGTGGTATCATTGATAGACAGAAGATGAGTGAGATCAATATAGTCGTGAGCCAGGGTTTTCTGGGCCAGTGTCCCTGATCCCGATCCTTCAGCCACTGGAACAGTACATTGTCCCGTTTTCTCGGTTCGAAGGGAGAACCTGTTCTGAATCGGCCCCTTTTCCAGAACCTTCGGTATAAGAAGTAGAACAGCGGGAGCATTATCGCAACCGTGATAAGGGTGTTGAAGAAATCTATCCGGAGAAAGTTGACATCCGCATTTTCCATGAAGGAGCTGGACCAATCACCTTTCCAGGCGAAAAGGGAGAGATACCAGTCCCAGACCCCGTGGATCAGTATGGTGAGAACTATGTTTCTGGACCACTGATAGATCAGCGAGAAGAACATGCCCATAACAAGAAGAACGAGCATGTACCACCAGATCGCCTCGATGGGCATCTTGTACATCATAATGGAGATGGGCAGATGGCCCACCGCGAACAGGACCGCCGAAAATACAATTGCGAACCATACAGGGAATGCCCTTGCTGTCTGATCCTGAAGGAATCCCCTTGAGAACAGCTCCTCCGATGGACCTGTCCCGATCATGAAGGAGAACATCATGGCAATGATAAGGCCCCATCCGATCGTGTCCCAGCCTGCAACTATTCGGAAGTTGCTCCCGTATCCGAGGGAGGACATTATCAGGCTCATGGAAGTTGTGGATACAATGAAGAACAGCATCACCCCGATTAGGCCCCAGAAGATGGAAGATGCAAGGTTCTTCCTCGTGAACCTGAACGGGCTCCCGTTCTCCTTGAACAGGAACCACCAGAGTATCGCAAGCGGACCAAGCTGTAGAACAGGTTTCGCAACCATTCCTACCCAGAAAGTGA
>JAYEPK010000116.1:0-5411 GCA_034723935.1 Thermoplasmatota archaeon | reverse complement strand
TCCGTATCAATACCTTCCTGAGGCTCCCATTTGAAAATCTCGATCCTGATACTGTCAATGGATCTGGTATCCTCACCGGTATATTGATCATATCTATGGACAGAATCTCCGACAAAAAGAGTGATGTTGTACCAACCAGCCGCATCGAAACGGATGTCGCTCAGTACCTCCTCATACCCAATTGTCTTGTTGAGCTCTATGACGAACCATTCGTATTTCAGGTTTCCCTTATCAACATCGATATCATATGAATCCGATGCATCGAAAGTTATGAGTTCCGTTATCTCGAACCTCCTGGTTTCCAGGGTCGGGGCCTTGATCTGCGCCACGGGTTGAGTGTTGACCATTATCTGATATAACGGGGAAAGGGTCATCATCTCGTTGAAGTAGTTTTGATAGTTTCCGTTCCCTGCGTTATCCTTCACCATGAACTGCATGAAATTCTGGTCGCCCTCTTCAAATCCATCATATGTAAAATGAACCCATATTCTCTTTGAGCCGTCTATCCTGTCCCACATACTGGCAGAGAGCCGGTCCCAACCATTCTCCTGTGGAACTCCCGTAACCCAATTATATTCACCCTCTTTCTCATCATATGAGTCTGATATTCTGTAATAGAGCTGTGTGGTCTTGATACCAGATGTTTCATCAAATAGATAGAAGGACACCTCTCTGTTTGATATCACATCAAGGTCATGCCAGACATTTGGTGTAGGGAAGAACTCCTGGTAGGCAACTGGAGTAACATCTACCTGCAGATTGTATGTATCCGAGTAGGCAAAACCATTTCCAGCATAATCCTTGGCCCTGTACCTCACATAATTCTCAGTACCTTCAATGAACCTCGGGGACAACTTCACAGTTATCTTATCCTCCGGATTCAGATCATCGCGATCATACTGATCGGCAGATATCCATTCCTCGAAGTTATCCATACCGCTTGTAGATATCGAATACTCAATTGTCGAAGGTCTCACACCTGACACCCCATCCGAGATCGTCAGGTTGTCCTTTACCTCAATAGAGAGCGGGGGTGCAAGTGTCCTGATCCAGGGAACATCTTCCTTCAGAGGATGGAATTCCACGAAGAACGGGTCCTTCTTGTCGATCTTGATGGACAGGTCAGCATAGTCCCCATAATGTCCAACACCATCCTCTGCCCAGACGAATATCTTGAAAACACCTTCAGTGGTCCAGTTCCAGAGGTACTGTGTGGTGGTCGCATCGACCCAAGGAACACCCTCTTCTTCCGGTGCATAAGTTGTCCAGATCCTGTATCCTGCAACTCCGGACCCGCTGTCTGTCACGGAAGACCATGTTATGAAAAGGAAGTCATCATTATCCACTTCCTTCTCCGAATCCTTGAAGGAATCCGCCCTTATCACAAGTGATGCTGGTGCAATGGGAGTTGTATCATCGACACGGAAGGCAATGGGGTCTATCGTTCCAATTATCTTATCCTCATGGAACAGATTTCCACTTGCATCCCTCACAGAAGGCGTGAATATCTTTCTGATGGCAATGTTCGGCATCAGGAACCAGATGTTCATATCCCTGCCTGATACGTTCATATCATAATGTTTGATCATTTCATCATCTATCACCTGGAAATAGTGAGAACTGTTGGGGGGATAGAACTCGTTTGTTGTATTGTACATGAGCTTTATACCGGTAAAAGTAAGGTTCTCGTTATCCTGTGTGAACGCTTCATTCTCGAGAGGTATGCCTCTCTCGTTCAGGACCTGCAGGTTTCCCACTATCTTCACGACACTATCGAGGTAAAAAGCATCTTCGAACCGGGTCATATTGGGTAAGGCTGAGCTTCCTCTACCCCACAGAGTTACGGATAAATTGCCGTCAAGTGGTATATCCAGTTTGAAGTTCATGTACAATTTTGCGGAAAAACCACCCACACCCGGGGTGGTCATATCCCTTGAAAAGTTCAGATCACAGTCATAGTACTGGGACCCACCACCGTTCTCCCATGACCAGGTTCCTCCACCTGCAATGAACTTGACAAATATATTCTCCGACGGCTCACCAAAATAGACCTTCACCAGTGAAACGTCCTGGAAACCTTTGCTGCTTGAAACATTGAAATCGAATTCGTAGTACCCATGCTCGGCAAAGGCAGTGTGATCGAACGGACCATCTCCGTTTACGATCTTGAAATCTTCCATCTGTATCTCCTCGGTGGAATATTCCACAGCAAGTCCCGACTGAAGCCCTTTTGTTGAATATGTTGTGTAAGCGAGATATACATCGCCTTCCTGGACTCCGGCACTCAGATACTGCCCTTCATTGTAGTTCGTTTGCGTTCCCATGTTGTTGTACTGCATCTTGATAAGCCCGCCCTCGTAGAGAATGACCTCGTATGTCATTCCATACGTATTGGAGTTCCATTCCACAGCGATCCATTTGGGTGAAACACCGGAAGGACTCTCAAGATAATGTACACCACCATAGGAATACTGATCGGTCCACGGATACCCGAAGCATACATGGATCATCGGACCATTCAACCCGGAACTCGACATCGGAATGCCGGTGGAATAGTAATTGCTCGGGTTCTTGCTGTTATCGAATATTATGAAACCCTTGGTCCCGATGACTATCTCGTCGTATGCTGCACCGTACATCTCGAAATCGAAATCCAGCGGAAGGGTGTACAATCCGTAACTTCCGGATATCAGTACTTCTTCACCCGACGTTACGACATCCAACCAGTTGTATTCTACCTTCGGATCCGGATCCTTGTTATCGGTCCATGAATAACCGAATTCATCCCTTTCCGAAGCCATCCCGGCATCAACATCGGGAACCGGAGCGACTACGATGAGTCCCGCCAGTACCAACGTTATCAGGACAAGTACGGCCATTGCGCCTTTCTTTTTTTCCCCACTTATGTCCATATACACACCCCTTGATAGATCATGATGTTCTAATCGAATCTCCTTTACTGCTGTTGATAAGTATCGTTCATTGGCTGGCTCTCCATCGGCTGAGGCACAGGGGCAGGAACTGCCTGCTCTGGATCTACTGCAGTTGCCTGCATAGGTTGTGCATCACCCATGGGTTGAGCTGTTTGTGCTTCCATCGGGACACCCTCAGCTGGACCCGATGGCAACGCAGTTGCCATATCCTGTGGTGAAGGCAGGGCTACAGGGCTTCCCTCGGAAGCTGACCTCAATGCCTCAAGGCGCTGAAGACCTCCCGAAGCCATTGCCTGATCGACCTGCTGCTTTTCGTTCTCTGCATCCTTTATCTTCTGATCCTCTACCTTCTTCTTTATGTTCATGTTGTTCGCTGCAAGGAAGAGAAGCACGACCACAAGAAGAATGATCGAGACGATAATGAGTCCAAGAAGGAAAAGGTCAAGGGCCTCTTCTTCAGGTGTCCCTTCAGCAACGAAGATGGGAAACTCGTCTTCCCTGGTTGGATCGGTCCCCTTCAGATACTCCTCGTAATCGGAATGCCCATCGCTGTCGAAGTCATTATCAGCAGAGACCGGTATCTCGCCGTCCTCGTATCTCTCGCCCACGATAGCCCATATCTCTGTCTTTGTCTTTCCTTCAAGTGAAGAAGAATACGCATTATCACCGTTCTTGGAATCGTTCCAGAGCGGTTTGAAGTAGGTATATTCCCACCAGTTCGGCATTCCGTCATTGTCACTGTCAATATCATAAAGCCAGATGGGTTCAATATACTCCTCAACCATAACGATTATTGCATCGCTGTAAACATTGTGCAGACCGTCGAACACCATGAGAACGATCGAATGCTCTCCCACACCCAGGTCCATCTCGAAGCTTGACAGGTCATCGAATAACCCCTCGCCAAGGTTCATTGTCTCATTTCCACTTTCGGTAACAACGGTATCGATCCAGGTGAAGGTGAGCGCATCCCCATCAAAATCCATGCTCTCAAGAGCATCAAAGAGGACCATATCTCCCTCGGTCACTTCGAGACCATCCTCGGGCAGGGAGATGATCGGAACAGGTTCTGTATTCACCCAGAAGTTGAAAGGCTCTGTATATGTCATCACATTATCAAGTACATCCCTTGCTCTGAACTGGATATAGTTACCATCTCCCATTGAGAGCTCGGTCTCTCCACTCAATTCAAGCTGTATATCAAAGGATTTTCCGTCGATATCCACAACCTCGTTGCCCTCGATATCCAGATCAATGAATGTCCAGGGTGAAGAGTCCAGATCCACCCTTCCTCTTGTTGAAAGCCTGTACTGGAACGTATTCTTGTTTACACCGCTCAGCTCGTCCGAAACAATAAGTGAAAGTGATGCTTCACCGGAGTCAAGCCATACATACTCCCATCCGTCATAGCCTTCGATCTCCGGTTCTCCGAACTCCACACCGGAAATATCGACATTGACACCATGAGCTTCGGATTCGAGGATGTTTCCCGCCTCGTCCATTGCCCTGAACTTTACCAGGTTCAATGGCCCTTCCATCAGGAGAGGTGTGGCGGTAACCTGAAGCGTTGGAGCGTTCAGGATCGTATCCGTTGTGATCCACTCTCCGAAGGTCTCCCCGTCATCATAGGAAACTGCATATTCGATCGAGGACCCGATGACCGCTCTTCCTCCAAGGTCGGTAATGGTTATTCCGACCTCGGGATCTATGGTGTTGAACCATTCTGTATCTGATGGGGTCGGATCCGAGAAAACCAGTGTCTCGAGATCAATGTAGATGCTTGCCAACCCCCATTCGCCAACATGACCAACGCGATCAACTGCCCTCACCTCAACCGAGACCTGACCGCTCAGATCGGTATTGATCTTGGCAATGGTCGCCGGGGTCGAGAACATGGTGGATTCATCACCGGCCATCCTTACATCGTAGTATCTGACACCGGAGTTGTACTCTCCGGGCAACTGCCATGTGACATACAGTTCACCCTCATTATCGACCATGGTGTTCGGATCGTCGAAATCATCCGCATGTACCTGAACGCCGGGTGGGGCGGTTGGTGTATCGGTATCCACATTCACACCGAAGGCAGGCAGTGTGCTTATCATCTTGTTGACCGGAAATCCGATCTGATAGGTCTCGTAATCAACATGCAGAGGTTTTATACCAGCGGTCAGGGTGTTGGTGAAGTTCCTTCCGGACGAGCTGTCATCTATCTTGAACTCATTTATACTGCTCTTTGTCTCCATATGGAATAGATCGTTCGCAGGATAGAAAGGATCAACTCCAAAGTCATCCATGAAATCCTCTGTTCCATTGTAGAGGATCTTTACCCCTGTGAACTCCAAATCGCAACCCTCCGCGAGCCATGCTCCGTCCCGCAGCAGCTCCTTATCCTCTCCATCCTTCAGCAGATAGGTTTCAAGAGCTCCAACATACCTCATCTTGTTCCTGAGCCTTGCCACATACTCGAAGGACTCG
>JAYEPK010000115.1:0-1143 GCA_034723935.1 Thermoplasmatota archaeon | reverse complement strand
GGTAACTGTCATGAACGTCGGTGGTTCCACTGCATCGGATATTTCTCTGCTTCTTCCGTACTCTGCTTCATATTTTGACATCGAGAACGCGGAGCAGGATATGGACGACCTGGCCCCGGGTGAAACTGTTGTTATAACCTTCGATATCAGCTCAGGCAAGGAAATCTCCGATGGAACAACATACAGCTTTTCGATCCGGTTCGCATATACGAATATCATGGGAAGGACAACCACCTTCTCAGATGCTGAATCCAATTCCTTTTCCATCAGGATAAAGGACCGGGTAATCCCGTCGGAGCAAACACAGGTGATAAAAAATGACGGCCAGATCGTGTCCGAGGGAGCAGGGAATATAATCCTCGGTATCTTGATAATCGTCGCCGTTATACTGTTCGTTCGATTGACCCAAGGGAGACCGAAGCTCGAGATCAAGAACATTCAGGAAGCTCCCAAGGAAGAAAAGAGATCGAAGGACCTCAACATGGGAAAGAAGAAGATCGTTGTCGAGGACGATGATGAAGAGGAGGAGGACGAGGAGGAGGACGAAGAAGAAGAGGATGATCACGACTGGTGAGCAGTAACTCCTTTGGGTCGGGGCTCCGTTTTCGGGGCCCCTATTATCTATCTATAGGAAATTCAAACTCATATATGAATCGTAATAATAAAGATGTTAGCTGCGATTCATATTGATCGAGTGTTAGGTTCAGATACTACCGGTATCTTAAGCCCTCTTCAGCCAGTCGTTTATTCCTTTAAATAGTGATTAACCGAAAAGAATAGGTGGATGTATATCATTTTTAATATTTTTCCGCAACGATGAGGAGGGTTTTCTTTTTCCTTTTCAATGTTCTTTCTGATATCCCTAGGGATCAGGAGATCCTTTCAGCTTTTCTTATTGCTGAAAGTATCCTCTCCTGTTCTTCTGAATAAATCCCCATAACATCCATCGGAGGAGGAGATTTATTGAGGGTCCAGAGAGGAGGATTTTATATCCTTCTCGATCTCTGAAACGATACCTAAGAGATTAGATATATACCTCTCGAAATGAGCTTTATTTTCCCCTGACTGGACACGTTTCGTAATGTTTCGTAATGAATATATTTTTATGCTAGAAAAGGCCTCGGAGGACGGGTGACATCTTGG
>JAYEPK010000114.1:0-19743 GCA_034723935.1 Thermoplasmatota archaeon | reverse complement strand
CCTGGATCTCCCGGATCCTTTTCTCCAAGATCCCAAGAGCAGACGGTCCGAGCATAAGCAATGCGATCTTGATATCGTCCGGGAGCGGATACCTTCTACCATCCATCATCGCAAGGATCTGAGAGCTTAGAAGAGCTTCATCGAGAAGGTCCCTGACGGAACCCATGTCGATGTTCAGTTCATCTCGTATCCTGACCCCTATCTCCGCTGTATAGGTGAAGAGAGCAGGGTTTTCCGTAGGTCGAACGAACAGGGACCTGTCCGGAGGAATTGATGGGATATAACTTTTCACGATGCAAGCACACTCTTCATACTGTTCTTCAAGCAGATATATCCTTACAAGATCGATGTCCTCCTGCCTGATCCGGACAGAAGGTATGGTTTCATCTTTCATATATTTCTCCAGAAGATACTCTCTGATATCGTATCTATTCTTCCCGGATGCTTCATCGTTCCCAGGTTCGTATTCGATCAACGAACCCACCATCGGGGGTCTGAACATGAGAGCTTCGTTGAACTTCGTTCTATCGATCGGAGGTATCTTCTTCCATTTCTTCATGGATCTTTTCAGATCATTGAAGATCTTCATCTGTTTCTTCAGTTCCTCATCAGAGATGGGGATGGGATAATAGAAGACCCTCTCTACTTTGAGCATGTACCTTACCAGAAGCAGATCCCTGATCTTCCCTTCATGGAGACATCTTGCAAGGAACTGTCTGATCGTCTCGCTTTGCTCCCTCTCGATACCGGATCTTTTGAACTTCTTTTTTATCTTGAAGTAGGTATTTAGAAGTTTGGCTGTGTTGCCGGAACAAGGGCTGACATCCGGGTCTGTTGTCATTTTTATAATTTTATTGATCTGTCCATCAGACCTCATTTACAGCTCCCCCTTATCCGTAATGTGGAAGAGAGATATCAAATGTTCTGAAAAAATGTCGGAAAATTAGACATTTATCAGCAATTATATTATACCTTTTCGTCTCATGTATATGTTTGAAGCATTATACCTGTGGAGACAGCGTAAGTGCTCGAGGAGGAAAGAAAATGTGGATCATCGTAACAAAGGAGGACGGGTCCTTTGAGAAATTTAACCGATCGAGGATGGTCGAATCCCTTGAAGCGATCGGAGTGGACAGGAAAACGGCGAAGAAGATATCAAAGGGCATTGACGAGCATCCCCGAATATCAGTGCATGAGATAAAGAATAAGATATTCGAGGTCCTGGACGGGATAGATCCGAAACTTGCGGACCGTTATTACATGACCAAGAAGGTCCATGTGAAAAGCAAGCATGTACAGACCGATGGGAGCGCTTTTCTGTCAGAATTCCTCATGGAATTTATCGGAGTTGGAAGGGGTGAGAAACTCGATCTTTTCCATTATGACAGGGATTTCACCCTGAGAGCATATCCTCTCCAGTTCGACCATGATGACCATGAGACCATATTCATGAGCGATCATGATAGAAAGATCATGAATATCAAGAACGGGGATCAGGTCGGTATCTGCAAACACCGTGAGCCCTGATCATTTCCCATCTATATATCGATCGAGCATGGCGCGTCTGTCTGCATCCAGCAGAATCTCCTTTGCACAGTTGATCCTCGACATTGCAATGTGTGAATTCTCTTTCTCCTCATCGGTTCCGTTCATCGATATCCTGTCGGGATGATGTGTCCTGACGAGTTCCCTGTACATTATAGTGAATGCGATGGTAACACAGGAGGTTTTTACTATCGTCCTTCTTTCTTGTAGTTCTGATAATGACGGATATCTTTTGTCAAGCCTCTCCATCTCTTCTTCTCAGCGGCTTGCTCTCCATGATCGATCTTCGAAGAAAGAGCTTGAGGTGATCGAGCTCGCTTTGAAAAAGTTCATTCCAACCAAGTTCAAAAAGGTCAAGTTCCATGATGATCAATATATCCAATGCAGTTCATTATTTAGAACTATCATTTGAAGTACCAGAAAATGATATTATTCCGTCAGATGGTTCCTGCATCTGTTATTGAACGCATCGGATCGATCCTTTGAATATCGTTGTAGCGTCCAACGATTACGGGTCTCCCAGAGGGGGCGTCTGGTGCGGCATAGTTCAGTATCTGCCAGATGAGGAAGTTGAGGGGTGATATCGGATTAAGGATATATTTTTCAATCCGATATGGTGTAAACCATATTTATTCAAAAAATGGCATATCGGATAGAAAGATTTTTAAGTTATCCGATATAATATGGTTTGATGCCGATAGATGAAAGATTGTTCGACAGGATATCGCAAAAGAGGGATCTTCTGAACTCCCTCAAGCCCTTTGATATGGGAGCCCTGCGCAGGCTGAAGAGATCGTTTGATGTTGAGTTCACATACAATTCGAATGCTATCGAGGGGAACACGCTCTCCCTATCCGAGACCAGAATGGTTCTGGAGGACGGGATCACGGTGGGTGGAAAGACCCTCAACGAACACCTGGAGGCTGCCAATCATGGGAGTGCGATCGAGTTCGTCGAGGGCCTTGTGGGGAAGGGGAAGATAACGGAGATCGATGTTCTCAGCCTTCACGCGTTGATACTTGACAGGATCGACCCCCAAAATGCAGGGTTCTACAGGAGGCACCGGGTGAGGATAAGCGGCACGGATTACATTCCCCCAAAGCCCTCATCGATCCCCGAGAAGGTCCAGAACCTTTATGAGATGCTGAATATCACGGGTGGTGAACCCATACAGCAGGCGGCGATGATCCATATGGAATTCGTGAACATCCACCCTTTCATTGATGGTAACGGAAGATGTGCGAGATTGCTGATGAACCTCTACCTGATGCGCTGCGGCCTGGTCCCGGTGATCGTCCAGAAAAGGGACAGGAAACGCTATATCGACCATATCGTCGCCTCCCAAACGAGGGGGGATCATGTGCCCTTTATCAACTTCGTGGCCAGATGTCTGGATAGGTCCCTCACCTTTTACATCGACTCGCTGGGCGATGAAGAGGATGACCACATCAAGTTGGCGGAGGCATCCAGGGAGTGCAGGTACTCCCAGGAGTATCTCTCACTGCTTGCAAGAAAAGGAAGGATAGATGCGGTCAAGTTCGGAAGGATCTGGATGATCTCCAGGAAGGTCCTGGAGGATTATGTGCGGGAGCAGGATGGGAGAAATTGAAGGCGCCTCCATAGATCTCCCCTGACTTTACCTGCACACGCCGGTTTTCGAACAATATCTGAGAAGGGCGCCGATGCCGCCCCTCTTGTGTTTGTTCATCAGTTCTATGGATGGCCCCTTCCTCATGGTGACGATATCGGACCGGATGATGTTATCCAATGGAGTTCATAATTTTGTACCTTACTCATAATATCCGTGTTTTTTTTAGCAAGTAAAAGCATACTGGCCAATTGAACGATCAACCCTTTTTGGTTCCGGCTTGGCCGGGTTAGGACTACCATTTGAAGTACCGGAAAATGATATTTCTCCGTCAGATGGTTCCTGCATTTGTTCTAGAACGCATCGGACCGATCCTTTTCGAATTCCCTCATCCTTCTCTCTCCATCCATCTGCCTGGGGAGCATCATCGCTTTTTGAACTTTTTTCTCCTTGTATGTATACGGAACATACACCTCTTCCATCGTGTTCGGATCGAGCCCGGTCCAGTACATGCAGGTGGAAAGGGTCATCGGTGTTGGAGTGAAGATCTGACACTGTTCGAACTCTCCGTGCTTCTTCACGAACTCCATCAGTTCCTTCATCTCCGGTATCCCGCATCCGGGATGGGCTGCCATGAAATAAGGGAGCACTCTGACATTCGGATCGATCTTCTGCAGAAGATATTTGAACCGGTGAAAGACCTCGATCTCGGGCTTCCCCATCAATCTCAGCACCTCTTTATCAACATGCTCCGGAGCAAGTTTGATACGGCCGGGGACATGATGCTTCACAAGTTCATTCACGTATTCCAGGGAGTTCATCGCAAGGTCATATCTTATTCCCGAGCTGATAAAAAGGTTCTTCACCCCCTTCACACCTCTTACACTCTTCATCAGTTCAACAAGTCTATCATGGCTCCTGTCCATCCTGGAACATATCATGCAGTTGTCCTTCCCTGGACATGGGGATGAACACTCCATCCCGTACATGTTCGCAGTCGGTCCTCCCAGATCATCTATTGTTCCATTGAACCCTTTCATCCTGGTTATTATCTTTATCTCGTTCAGTATCGAACGTTCGGACCTGGAACGTATCAATCTTCCCTGGTGCATGGAAAGAGAACAGAAGGAACAGTTCCCGAAACATCCTCTATGGGTAACAACAGAGAATCGGACCGTTCTCAGGGCCGGAACATCTCCCCATGCTTTTCGGGAAAAGGGGAGGGAATAGATCCTGTCCACCTCTTCTGTCGATATCGAACCCATTGGATACTGGACAAGATATCTGTTGCCATGGGCCTGTGCGATCATGTCATTCCTGCTGTAGAGCCTGTATGCTTCGCAGAACTTCTCCTTCGATTCGCTTATCTCCTCGAAGGAAGGTATCTCAAGATGACCATCCGGATTCTCCTTGAGGTTAACACAGGTGTTCTCGATACCAAGAGGGACCCCCGCATGCTTCGAGTAGTGTTCAAGAAGAGCAAGGACAGCTTCTTCTCCCATGCCGTAAACGAGGACGTCGGCCCTGGAATCGAACAGGATCGATCTTCGGAGCTTGTTGTCCCAGTAATCATAATGTGCAAGTCTCCTGAGAGATGCTTCGATCCCACCGATAACGATCGGAACATCCTTGAAGGCCTCGTGTATCCTCATGGAATACACAATGGTGGCCCTATCAGGTCTTTGACCCGGTCTCCCATTTGGAGAGAAAGAATCGTATTCCCTCTCTCTCTTCAATGGTGTGTAATTGGACACCATTGAATCCAGGTTGCCGGCCGTTACACCGAAGAACAGCCTTGGTCTTCCGAGTATTCTGAAATCCTCTGTATCCTTCCAGGAAGGCTGGGATATTATCCCGACAGAATGACCGGCACTTTCGATGACCCTGGCAATTACTGCAGCTCCGAACGAGGGATGGTCCACGAACCCGTCCCCGGTCACGAGGATCACATCAAAACCATTCTTCGAGGGTCTATCGGATATCATCGATAATCCTCCTGATCCGTTAATATGCTCTTCGAAGGGACCATATATGTCCCGAGGGGTATATTTTTGATATGATCTGAAAATTGACCCATGTCCGGCATTGATCTCTTTGCTCCTCAATTAACGTTGCCCCGATATTGGGCCATTCTTGTATTGATAATGGTGAGTAAACCTTTAAAAAGACAACAAATCAATTTTACGTAGAGGAAGATAAATGGCTGAAGGATCAGATCAGGATATCCGGGTGAACCTTGTGTCGATCAGCAGCAAGGAGGAATTCCTTACTACTTACATGTCATACAGGATGGAGCAGATGGGAAATGGAGTTCAGGAGACCGCGGGTGGAAGCAAGTTGGATCAACTGTCCAAGTTCTGGAACGATCCCAACAATAATTACCTGCTGTGGTTCATGAAGGGAACGGAAAGGATCGGTTTCGCCGCAATAACACTCAAGGATCTGGAGAACGGGATGCTTGATGACATGGTAATTTTAAGAGAACACAGGAACAAGGGTTACGGAAAGAAGGCCCTGGTCGAGATAAAGAAATTCGTGTCATATCGGGGATTGAAAGAACTGACCCTTGGAAAACCAATTGAAATGGAATGGTTGAAGGATATCTTCATCAAGGGTGGATTCGTGGAAAGTGATGGGAAACTCAAGGTTGAGCTGTCCCTTTACAAACCCGTCTAGAATTTCCTGCCTGATCCGAGAAGCTGTATCCTGGCGAGAAGTGCTTCCAGCTGTATCCTCTCATCAGCACCCTCCACAAGTCTGAAGTCAGCCTCTCCGATATGGTCAAGTATCCTGACCCGGAGGCTGTCCTCCATGGTTATGTTGAAGAGTTCCCTGTGGATCTGTTTCAGTACATCCTCTCCGGCAAGACCGCCTTCGGTCAGAATGTCCTCCAGTTTCTCCTTGGCGGATCCGAACTTCCCCTTCAGTGCAAGTGTTATGAGCTCCCCGATCTTCTCGGGGCGGGCCAGGGCCGAGCTGGAGTAGAGGTTGTCCGAATCTATTGTCTTGGAAAAGGATGCTGCAACCTGTAGAATGTTGACAGCCTTTCTGAGATCCCCCTGGGACACGTACATGAGTGTATCGAAACCATCCTCTGTCACCTTCACCTCTTCCCCTTCCTCTATCCTTTTTATATATTCTCTGATCTCCTCTTTTTTCAGAGGGGAGAACCTCATCACGGAGCATCTCGATTGTATGGGTGGGATTATCCTGGAGGAATAGTTGCAGGAGAGAATGAACCTGCATGTGTTGGAATACTTTTCCATGGTCCTTCTCAGGGCAGCCTGTGCATCAGAGGTAAGTGAATCGGCCTCGTCAAGGAATATTATCTTGAAATCCGCTCCACCGAGTGGAGCGGCCCTGGCGAAGGTCTTGATCTTGGTCCTTACTATCTGGATCCCCCTCTCATCGGAGGCGTTGAGCTCCTGGAAATTGTCCCTCCAGGACTCATTCCCGAACATCTCCCTTGCAAGTGCAAGAGCACAGGTTGTCTTTCCGGTCCCGGCAGATCCCGTGAAAAGGAAATGGGGAATGCTGCCCGAGGACACGATCGCCTTCAATCGCTGAACAATATCTTCCTGACCCACTACTTCGTCCAGTCTGAAGGGTCTGTACTTTTCCGTCCATATTTCCTGCATTTCATTTCCCCCTTATTCAGGTCCCCGGGACACCTTGCCCCTTCTCCTTTGATATTTGTCCTCGGTCATTGGGGACCCTTTGATGAACTCCTTCACAATGGACCAGGCAAGTTCATCTCCGATCACCCTTGCTCCAAGGCAGAGGATGTTAGCATCGTTGTGCAGCCTGGCCATCTTTGCCATGTATTCATTGGTACAGAGGGCAGCCACCACTCCCTCGACCCTGGAGGCTGCATTGGACATACCGATGCCGGTTCCGCAGATCAGGATGCCGAGGTCGCTCCTTCCCGAAGTTATATCGTCGGCCAGGTCGAATGCTATATCCGGATAATCGACGGGATCCGGTCCAAAGGATCCTTTGTCAAAAACCTCATATTCATCTTCTTCAAGTCTCGAAATGAGATCCCTTTTAAGCTGATAGCCACCATGATCAGAACCAATACTGAGCTTCATTATTCCAGACCCCTTGATGATCGGTGTATGGAATTGTTTTATTTTAATTGCATGGATAGAGGGGTGAGAACCGAAACAGATACCATCAGTTCTGGATGACGTTCCAGGTCTCCTCTTCTTCTCCATCCTTGTGTCCGGCAAGCTCCAGGAGTGCCTTGAGCTTGCCGTTCTCGAATGTCAGATAAGCGGACTTGAGGTTTGACTGGTAAAGGCTCACTCTCTTTCCCCTGGGAGTGAGGATCTTCTCGGTGATGTGAAGGAGTCCCATCTTCTCGAGTTCCCTTATCCTTCGATAACATGCTGCTATCGGGATATTGAACTTGACGCTCAGATAGTTCGCTGACCTTGGCATTTTAAAGGTCGCGGTGAGTATCTTAACCGTATATTCATCACTCAACAACTTAGTTACTGCAAGTGGATTCATGGGAAGCACACCATCCAAATATCGTGTCGAGGAAACCGGGATGCAACCAGTTATCTCAAACCCCATTATGGATGTTTCTACATTCTTGAAGAAATTACTTAACCCTTTCCCTATCATTATCATAATAGTCCACTGATATACAACAGGATACATTCTGTTATCGCCAGTGAAAATCATCGTTCATCCTTGTACACCAAATGCCCATCACAGCCATCAATGGAACAATAGCCCATGTTAAGATCAAAGGTGAGAAAGATGGTCATATCCTGTTATCTGGTCATGTAATGACCGTTATCCATAAGAAACAGGACCCGGATACTTGTCCCAAAGGTTGGATCATGAGCGAAAAAGGGAAAGGAGAAGGTCTCGCAAGGACAGGTGCGGTTCTGGTCTGGTCCTCCTTTGCTGTTCTGCTGTTCTCAATTGCCGTGTTCATGTCCTTCTTTCTCGTTCAGGTATCCGAGGGTATCGGAGAGGAGGATTTCAGGGAGATAGAACCCGGGGTCTGGGAAGCAGAGATGTATGTTGACACCTACGGGTCAATATCATGCAGGATATCCTCGACGTGTGAGGAAGTTGAACTGGATCTCACGATAGAGGACGAAGATGGCTGGGAGATCGAGACAGGCGAGTATACAACACCGGTCACGAAGGAGATCGTATCAGAGGGTTCGGGAACCTATATTTTCACGATCACTATCCTGAACAATGGGAGTTTCTCCGATCTGCAGATATCCATCTATTCCTATTCCATGGGGGCAGTTTTTCTCTGCTGTGGTGTTTCGATGCTGGGTATTGTTTTTCTCGGGCTTCTGATAACGGGGTTCGTATTGCTCATGGTCGCGTTGTACAAAAGGAACAGGAAAGAGGTCCCGACGAGTTCTCTTCCTCCGAGTTTGCCACATGATTATTATGCTCCAAGGCCGTATCAGCAATCTCTCAACCATTACCGAACCCCTTACCGGGATTCAAATCCTGTTTACCCACCAAAGGGGTATTATGATTCTCAGGGAAGCGAATACCGCCCCCGTCAATATGAGAATGACCCCCCATATCGTTATGTCGGAGGTGATGATCGATGAACTCGTTCTTCGGTATCATGTTCGGCTTTCTGGCGATCATTCTTCCACTGGTCTCACTTATCGGTTGGGTATTCCTTTTTACAAGGTTCTTTCATTACTCGAGGGAGGTCTTCCCTAAATCGATCTTTTTAAGAGGCTGGGGCTCAACTGCCAGATACATCTCGCTGGGTCTATTGCCTCTTTTCATGTCCGCTGCTTCCATTGTATCTGCCAGCATATCGATCATATTCGAGCTACTGGTCAGTATCATCGTCATTCTCATCTTCTCCGGCGGATCGAACGTCACCCTGCTGACGGTGACCATGTCTGCAGGACCTATCGAGGAATCTGCGAAGCTTCTCTGTGCAGGCCTTCTGTACATGACCGTATATCTGATATGGAGGAAAAGACCGGAGATGTCAAAGGAAAGGAACAGGGTAAAGGATGGGTTGTTGATCGGTCTCATTGCAGGTGCGTCGTTCGGCCTTCTCGAATCGGTCCTCTACCTTTTTGCGGGGTTCGATATCTTTATGAACCAGCCCATTTCTCTATTTACCGTTGATCCGATCCTGTGGAGATTCGTGCTGGGTGTGTCCATCCATGCTCTTTACACCGGAATTGCATCGGCGGGTCTCGGCAGGTCCTCATTCAGAAGCAAGGTCGCATATACCTTGATATTCCTCCCTGTTGCAGTGGTACTTCATTCCCTGAACAACGGGGTCCAGGGTTTCTTCATATATGTCCTTGATATGGATGGAACGGCCGGATTGATCATCATAGATATACTTCAGATCTTGCTGATCCTCATAGGCTGTGGTGTATTCATACTACTCTGGAAAATGGCGGGAAAGGGAAGGACATCGAAGGAAAAATGGTAAGAACATGTACCGGTCTATAAGTTGATATGAAAAGGTTCTATCTCTACATTGTAGCGATCATGATGATATCCGTATCATTTGCTGTAGTGGAGATATACGCGGGCGTTCCTTCTTCTGTCCCGGAGATACAAAACGTTACAGTTACCGGAAACCTGACGACAGGTGATGATCTTTCCATACTTGTCAACGTGACGGACCCCGATAATGTATCGGCGAGGGCAGTATACGGGTGGGGTATTTCCATACCTTCGTCCCCGTTCAACAGGTCTATGGTGCTCGTAGACAGTACCTTCATGTTGAACATAACGAACCCTCAAAACTCCATCGATCCACTTTGGTACAGAACCGCTGTTCTTTCAAAGACCGGTACCTGGAACGATACGATCTGGTCCAAGGCACTTATCAGGGACAATGATCCTCCGGAGTTCGTTTCGGATGGGTCGGAGGATGTCCCGACGACCGGTGACGGATTCCTTCTGGTAACCAACATGTTGGACAACATCGGGATCGATACGGCTGATGTTAGTATCTGGATCGGGGGGGTGTTCCATGGTAAATATTCCCTCTCCGGTATCGGGAACTCTAGATCCGGCCAGCTGGTACTTCCACTCAACGCTTCGGGCCGGCTAACCTATGTTTTCGAGTTCTGTGATGCAAATGACAATAATGAGACAAGCCCTTTCTTTTCAAAATACATGGTGGACAACGACCGGCCCGTTTTCCTGGAAGAGTTCACCGAAGGAGAGCCAACCACCGGTGATCTCTACGAAGTGAAGATGAACGTAATAGATAACTGGGCCGTTAATGGTTCCTGGATCATGTACTCGATAAATGACGGACCGGTGTTGAACATCTCGATGGGTAACGAGGGAAGTGAGATGTTCTCCCATATGATCCGGATCCCCGGTATCGCCGAAGGAAGATTGAACTATACATGCGGTTTCATGGATACATCCGGAAATGTAATGGTCCTGTCGAACAGGAGCAGGTACATCTCGGATGATGACCTGCCCTTCGTGGTTGAAGACAGGTCGGATGAATATTCCACGACCGGTGATACTTTCAGGTTCGATATACTGGCATCAGATAACAAGGGGATATCAAGTGTCAAGGCAAGGTTATGGATAAACCCCGACACTCGAACCGTGCTGGTGCTTGATAAGATATCAAAAGGCCAGTATGGCGGTTCTTTCAAGATGTACGACAGTCTCGGTGATGCCGGGAAGTATCTGTATTACGAACTTATCCTTTACGACACCAGCAATAACCTCTTTACATCGGAAATAACGAATGTTCCTATCATAGACAACGATCCTCCGGAGGTCGTATCGGACCTGTCCGATATAGAGGCGTTTACCGGAGAGGAGCTGACACTGTGCTGTCTTGCAAAGGACAACATGGACATCGGTAGATTGGAGGTGGAATACACTCTTCCGGGACAAGATCCGGAAAGGTCCATCATGATCTATTCCGGTCAGGAAGGGAGTGCTCACAGGTACTACTTGCGGATATCGATACCGGAGAACATGACAGGAGAGATCATCTACCGGTTCGAATGCATTGATATATTCGGGAACCGGGACCTCTCGGAGAAAGGCAAGATAGATATCATCGATATAATCTCTCCTGTAGTTCATTCAATAGGATTTCCGGACCCTATATCTCGAGAAGAGGTCGTTTCTCTTTCGACGGGTGATAACTTCGAGGTCGTTGTCAGGACATCGGACAATAACGAAACGACCTCGGTAAAATTCTACTATCTGCCTGCGGGGAGCGTCTATTCTGCTGAGGTGGAGCTGATCGGAGGTCTGACGTTCGACGGAAAGAAGGAATGGTCCGGGAACTTCATGATCCCGCCTTATGCTGTTGGTGATATGGAATACCGTGCCGAGGCCTATGACGGATCCGGAAATTCCGCCGTGACCGAATGGGGGCTCATCGAGGTCCTTGACAACGACCCTCCCAGGATCATGAACATTACCTATCCGGGGTCCGTGGGCTGCTTTGATACGTTCACGATCTCGGTAAGGATAACGGAGAATACGGATCATCCCATGGTGGGTCTCATTCTTCCCGAACCTTTCCGGTTGAAGGGTATTCCTTTAACTGGCGGGAACAACGTATTTGAACTGGATTCGTTGGATTCGCCGGTTGGGGTATCTTCCATCTTGATCAGAGTGTCCGACGGGACATTTGAGATAGAGCAGGTGATCGAGATCGTTCTCGAGGATGATCTGAGACCGGAGGTGTATTTTGGAACAAGTGGTGGGCCTTTCACGGATGCTGGTCAGGTCACTTTCAATGGAACGATCTCCGATAATGAGGGGTGGTCAATTGAATCCCTGGTAGCATCCTCCGGCAGTGTATCCTTCGAGGTGGAGGATCTCGATATTTCTCTGGATGTGCTCACCGGTTCCTTTCAACCTACAATGCCGGGTGTATGGATATTGATAATAACAGTTGTTGACCCATCCGGTAATATTGCCGTTGATACGGTCTTATTTTCGGTAATGGATGGAATCCCACCGATCTTCAGTTTGATCAGACCGGATGAGATCATAAAGGACGGCTGGATAAGGGCCGAGGTGACAGATGTCCTGGATGCTTCTGTATGCAATGATCCGGTATGGACCGTTCGTGGTCCGGGTGAAAGGACAGAAACGTTCCAGGGAGCGAAGCTGGAGCTCAAAACATGGGGGGCCGGTGAATACCATCTTGTTGTATCCGTGACCGATGAAGAAGGGAATGCAAATGAGATGGAACTGCATCTGACACAGAAAGAAGAGGATCCCGGACCCGGTGTTCTTTTCTGGTCGATCCTCTTGATCCTCATTGTTGCGATCATCCTGGTTGGCCTTTACCTGATCGGGAAAGAACGCCTGAAAAAACCTGATGATGATACTATTTTACCGTAAATATTAATATCAAAGTAGCTGGATACCGTGCCTGGAAGTGGTTCTGTGAAGAAAACTGCGATGATGATCTCATTCTTGGTAATATGTGTTGGACTTATTGGTCTGGTCCCATTGGCAACGGATGGACAGGATATTGACCTCAAAACCTATATCGAGGGTACTGTGATCGATGTCTTTACCGAGAAGCCTCTGGAAGATGCGATGATCAGGGTATGGGGTCCTGGTTGGGGAGCAAGAGCCTTGACCGATCAAGATGGTACTTACAGTATAGAAGTGGATGTGAAGGTGCAGGATACACTTGATGTATTCTGCGAAAAGAGTGGTTATTACGATGATTACCGATCGGTCGAGATAAGGAGGGGAGATACCGAGGTCGTCGATTTTTCTCTTACTCCCATTAACTCCACTGTCAAAGGATACGTAAAGGACAGTGCGACCATGGAACCCATAGCAGATGTCAATGTGAACCTCTATTCAACGGAACCAGATGGGGAAGATGTCTGGACAAGGACCGATGATGAAGGTTACTTCGAGATGAGCGCCGAGCCAGGGTACTACAAACTGATCTGCGGAGCCCAGAACTATGAACATTACATGAGCGAGGAGTTCCATCTTGATGATGGAGAGGTAAAAGAGGTCGAGATACTCCTTGAGGAGATCAAGACCGGGATCTTTGGATCGGTCACCAATGAAGATGGTGAGACCCTCGAGGGAGCGGTCGTCTATCTCTACGATGAGGAGCGCAGTTACTGGAACTATGATGTCGCGGATGAGGATGGATCATACGAGATCAGGGCTCCTGCCGGTGAATTCCTTGTAAGTGTCAGAGCGGATGATCATTTTGACTATAACGGCAAGGTGACAGTTGGAGAAGATGGGATGACGGAGCAGGATTTCGTGATGACCAAGATTTCGGTAAAATCCTCCCTTCAGTTCATCATCGATCTGATAAAGATGATAATAGGTGCCTACGATTACTGAAATGGACCATTCGTTTGCCAATAGTCTCAAGGACGATGCTTCACAAGTTCTTGGGTAATGAACTACATGTTGGTTCATGGTGTCTTGATACAGGTTCATGCTTGCACAAGCATGTCAATAATGGTCAATACAAGTTCAAATATGGAAATATGAGGAGCTATCCATCACTGCTCTCTGGTGACCTTTTTCTTCTCATTGCCCCTGATTCTCTTCAGATAACCCAGATCTATCGCCTGCTGGAACTTGTCCGTTTCCGAGAAAGCGATGACGATCCTGTCACCTGCACTGTATTTTGTTCTGGTCTTCCAGTCGGTGAACTTGGAGACGACCCTGTATGCTTCTGCCTGTTCAACAAGAGCTTTGAGGTCCCGGTCTCCCTTGACCCGGGAATAATTTCCAGTGTAGGTTCTTAGTATCCCATCTTTTATGAACCCGATCTTGTCGCAGAGATTGTCAAGGAGATACCTGTCATGCGTTACCATGAGAATGCTCCCCTTGTATTGTTTCAGAGCCTTTTCTATTGCTTCCTTGGAGCGTATGTCCAGGTAGTTCGTTGGTTCGTCGAGGACAAGGAGATTCCGCCTTTGTGCTATCAGATGTGCCAGGGCGACCCTGGCCCTCTCACCTCCGGAGAGGGTCGATATCTCCCTTTCCGCATCCTTGCCCCTGATCTCGAACCTTGAAAGGACCTGCCTTGTCAGAGCTTTGTTCTCCTTCCCAAGATCCTTCAACAACTGTTCTTCTGCTGTAAGGTCCGGGTCCAGGCCGTCATGGGACTGGGAGAAATATCCGATCTTCGATCCCGGTGCCACCCATAGTTCTCCTTGATGCGGGATCTCCCCCATTACGGCTTTGAGCAGAGTTGATTTTCCGCACCCGTTGGGTCCGAAGATCCCCATCTTGTCTCCCATGTCGAGTTCGAACTCTCCTTCCCTGATTATTGTATTTGCTCCCCGGTCTATCGAGAGTTCGCTTGCCATTATCGCGTTCTTTCCGGCCCTGTGGGCAGTCTTGACATCGACATTGAGCTTTTTAATTTTTTCAGGACCTTCAGTGATCTCTGTCTTGTCAAGGAGCTTCTTTCTTGTCTTGAAGGTGGTTTTGTATCCCCATTTTCTCTTCTGCTCCTCGATCACTCTTTTCTGGCGGTCCCTTTCAATCCTGTTCCGTTCCGCCTCGCGGGACAGGATCTGATGTTCGGTATCCCTTGCAATGACGTATCCGGAGTAGTTGCCGGAGAACCTTCTGTTCTTGCCGTCCTTGAGTTCCTGGATGGAGGTTGCGATGGAATCGAGGAAGTATCTGTCATGGGAGATCAACATGATGCCTCCGGTGAAGTTCGAGAGGTATTCTTCCAGCCATTCTATTGTATCTATGTCCAGATGGCTGGTTGGTTCGTCAAGGAAAAGGAGGTCCACCTCCTGTGCCTGGACTAGGACCCTTGCAAGCATTACCTTCGTCCGCTCTCCCCCGCTGAGATCGGACATCTTCCTGTTCATGATATCCTCTGAGAGCCCCACCTCTTCCATTGCCGGGAGAGCCCTCGATGAGAGATAGTGTCCGCCTGCGGAACTGTATTCTTCCTGGAGTCTCGAATATTCCTCTCCGATGACCGTCCAGTCGACGCTGTCCTTTCCTTCCGCCATGATCTCTTCTATCTCGGCTATTCTCCCGGTGATCTTGGAGAGAAGACCGTATGGTGCTCCTATGACGTCGTGAACAGTTGAGGTCTCCTTGAAATCCGGGAACTGCGGAAGATACCCTATCTTCTCTGTCCTGAGTACAAGCTCCCCGCTGTCCCTTCTGAGCTCGTCCATGAGCAGTCGGAAAAGGGTTGTTTTACCGGCTCCGTTGTCCCCCACAAGTCCGATACGGTCTCCCGGTTCGATGACGAGGCTTACGGAGTTTATGACTTCCTTTGGTCCGAACGCTCTTGTGATGCCGTCGGCCTGGAGGAGCATGAGCGTCGTATAGGACCGCTGTTTAAAAGATTATCTGGAACCTGTTTGAGGATAGTGTTTTTTATTTTTACAAGGGAACCAATATTGTTTGGATTCAGGCTCTTGGTGATGGGATCAAACGGATATTCATCTTGATCGAAGTCAAGGAAGGAAACGATATCATTTGATCGTTCATCCATCTCACAGGTCTTTAAAAGAGCATAAAAATATTCTTCTTCATGATAACGATTACTTATTCAAGCTCGATCATGTCCCTGCTGTCATAGTAACAATATTTACAACTTGAAAACATGTAAGAGAAATTCTATCATCGTTGAAGTTTTCCGTATAACTCTTCCACTGCATTATTATAATTCAAATGGCTATCTCATTTTACCATTCATGCATCTATTACCATGTGTATTTTTGGAAGTGTGATATTCTATGGCATACATGAAACCTGCCGATCCCGGATCATGTGAAATCGAAACAGTTGATTCACAGAAATCACGAGATACAACTGATATACATTTCTCCCAGGACATGCATATTCAGAATTTGGCTGCTGTTTCAACCTGGGTCGAGCAAGCAGGGGGAGATCCTCAAAAGGCCTTTGCCCGTGTTCTGATCGTAAATAATGGCCTTTCGGCATTGCGGATAATTCAAGGAATCACCTCTTTATCCTATCTGATATCCCATGGTAGGAATCCTACCCTTATTCAGGCTGTTACAATAGCCTCTGATGCAGATTGGGTTGGCGATCGTCCAGAAGATGCCCAACAGCGCCCCAACTATCTGAAAGAACCCGATATCATCATTGCCCGCATTGCAGGATTACGTCCAAAGAACACCTATCAGAACCAGGATGAGATCATTGCAATCGCCCGAAAATATAAGTGTGACGCAATTGCGGTCGGATGGGGGCATCTAGCTGAAAATATGACCTTTGCATCCCGTGTGGAAAAGGAGGGGCTCATCTTCATTGGACCACATGCAGAGGCAATGAGCCTGATGGGCGATAAGATCATTTCAAAGCTCATCATGGATGAAGCAAAGGTCCCCATGCTTCCCTGGAATGGCTCAAACATATCCCTTTCTGACATAAGAGCACAAGCCGAGGATCTGGTAACTGCTCAGGAAGAAAAGGAAGGCCCTGCTTTTGAAACTCATCGTTATGGAAAGTTATTTGATCTTGCCTATGAACGAGTAGGGATCAACTCTATAGAAGAGGCCCGGTCAGTTGTTGACACCATTCCCCTCCCCGTGGTTATCAAGGCGACCGCTGGCGGCGGTGGTCGGGGTATTCGGTTCATCACAAATGATAATGATCTTGAATCCGGGCTGCAGGCTGCCATTTCAGAGGCTTCCGCAGCGTTCGGAAACGGTACGGTCTTCATCGAAAAGGCTGCCGATCCCGGCTCGCGTCATGTGGAAGTCCAGATCCTGGCGGATACTTCAGGGACCGTGATAGCTCTTGGTGAGCGTGAATGTTCTATCCAGCGTCACAATCAGAAACTGATAGAGGAAAGCGGCGATGACATCCCAGTGAGCAATACAACCAGGCAAATCCTTCGCAGGACTGCGGTAGCTGCCGCAAAAGCTGTGAAATATGTGAATGCTGGTACCGTAGAATTCCTTGTGGACAAGAATGGCAATCCATATTTCATGGAGATGAACACCAGGTTGCAGGTAGAACATATAGCCACAGAGGCAGTGTATCCCGGACTCGATCTTGTTGTAGAGCAGCTGAAGATTGCCATGGGCATCCCACTCGATAAGGAATTGATCTCCTTGAGTGAGTCACTCACTACGGGTAGGCACAGTATTTCCGTTCGTATAACGGCTGAAAATCCAAATGCGGGTTTCAGTTCTCAAACCGGTACCATCGGATCGCTCGACATTCCTAATCTGGGTCCAAACACTCCTCGGGCATATTTCAGCTTCGGAGAGGGAGGAACCATTCATTCATTTGCTGACAGCCAGATCGGGCATGTGGTGGTCAGTGCACCTACTCGTGAGGTGGCAAGAAAATATATGGTAGCCTTTCTGAATAAATTGCGTATCAAAGGTATCCTGACAACCCTTCAGTTTTCCTCTGCGATAATGCAGGATGCAGAATTTATTGACGGCACGGACATCCACGTTAACTGGCTCAAGCAGCGACTCGATGATGCACGATCAAAGGATGGTGCGTCCCTCGGTGGTTCCAGAGTGCAATCAGAACTGGGTCTGGCAGCGGTTGCTATACTCGATTATCTCTTCCAGAAGGCAGGATCGCAAGACAAATTCCATGCGAATCTTAGATCATCCAGGTCGATCGCTCCCAGACTCATTGCCAATACCGGCATGACTCGTGTGAAATTCGGTGAGCAACGTTATACAGTTATTGTTCGTGAGATCGCGGATGAACTTTTTGAATTGATCCTTGACAATAACCGGATAGTTGTCCGGTTCTGGGAACGGTTGGGACCATCCCGTTTCATGATGGAATACGATGGAATTGTCCATCAGGTTTACCGGACAGATGAGACTTCCATTACCCATATTGAAGTGGGCGGGCATACTATCACTTTCGAGCGGGACCTTGACCCTGATGTATTTCGGGCCCCTATGGCAGGTATTATTTCCTCTGTCGAGGTTCAACCGGGGCAAACAGTTGGGTTGGATAATACATTATTTACCATGGAAGCCATGAAAATGATCTCATCTATCAATTCTCCACGAGATGCAGACATTGCAGACGTATTTGTTGATGCTGGTTCCATAGTTGAAGTGGGAACACCGCTTCTCAAATTTTCAGAAGGGCAAACTTCAAAATTTGGAGAAGGATCGGCCCCATCCGGAGCCGACATGGAGAAAAAGGAATCCCGTCTTCATTTCAAGCATGATGCAACACAGCTGGATTCCAGACTCCATCGAAAGTGGGAAGGGAATGATGTAAATGAGGTCATAAATGATGACGATGTCAGAACCATGATCGGTAATATCATGCGTGGTTATCAGTATTCAAAATACTTTCTGGACTTGCTGAAAAAAGAGCTTACCGACATGAAAAAGCGACTCAGTGATGTACATTGGATCGTTCTTATCCATGATACGATAGCAGCGTTCTACAAGGATGAGAAATACTTCAAAGGAACAATATCTCTTTCGGAGGGACTCGCCATCGCAGAAAAAGATGGCGATATAACAGACGCCGATAAGTATGCTCTTGCTCGTTCTCACGGGAATTTACGTTCCAAGAAGACCGTGCTGTTTGATTTACTTGAGCCCATTTCTTCAATGGATTTCGAATCTATTGTATCCGACCTGGAGATGCTAACAGACCTGGGCTACTCCGATAAGTACCGTGACCTGTCCACCCGGTCGGAAGAGCTCATACATTTGATTCATCCGCTCAATGAGAAACCGATCGACCTTCATCAGGTAATGGAAGATATCGTTGAGGCACACGAGTCGAGAGACCTATCCCTTCAGAATGAGTTGATGAAGAATATCATGGCTGCAACCGAATCGATGGTTTCTCAGCTGATCAATTATCTTGTAACCGGCTCAGGCTTTGCCCGAAAGATAGCAGGGAAGCTGATCATCCTGCGTGCCTACAGTCGCCATAAGGATATGAACTGCGAATATGAACATATCAAGGGCGGAAAACGGCTCTACGTGTGGCGTTTCAATGATGCTGATACCGACAAGGATCGTATGGGTCTGGTGGGCCTGGTCGATCCCGGGGAGAGTATTATTCATAGCCTGACCCGTATGTATGAGCGTCTTCAACAGATCTGGGACGGATCTCCCGAACGGACAGATCATACGGGAGATGTTCTTGAAATGCTCATCCAATGGCCCCCGGATATCAAGAGCAGTGACGATCTGGCACAGCACTTGAGAGATGTCGTGAAAAAGGTTCTGGCAAATGAGAATCTCGGCCGTGTCACATTCGTTGTTCAAACTCCTTATGATAACATGCCTGGATTCTTCACATTCCATCCCGAAGATGAGGGAAGCTGTTCGTATTGTGAGGATACCCTGTGCAGGAACCTTCATCCTTCCCTGTCATACCTGCTTGATCTGAAGCAGCTTGAATTCCTCAAATCAAACATTGTTAAATTGCCATCTGCAGATCCTTTGATACATATTTTCCATCATCGTGTGCCGAATCCGCGCGGGCCGGAGTTGCCGGATATTGAGAATAGGATCTTTGTAAGAACCGTGATAAGAAACTCCGATATAACCATGGGATGTGAGGGTCCATCCTTCCCGGCAGCAGAAGAGGCGTTTGCAAGATCACTGCGAAATCTGCGGTTTTCATATGCTGCA